>JAYVSG010000251.1:0-15195 GCA_043775535.1 Candidatus Omnitrophota bacterium | reverse complement strand
TCGATCTTGGTGCCTTCACCGATCACGGTCTTGGCAAAACGGGCGCGATCGATCGTCACATTGGCGCCGATCTCCACATCATCCTCAACGACAACCGTTCCTACCTGTGGGATCTTCACGTGCTTGCCCTCAGCAGTGACATAACCATAACCGTCACAGCCGACCACGGTACCGCTGTGGATGATCACCCTGCTGCCGATGCTGACGTCTTCACGCAGCACCACCGAAGGATAGATCAGGCTGTCCGCACCGATCATCACCCCGCGGCCGATATAACAGTTGCTGTAAATGACCGCACCCTCTGCGATGGAAGCCCCGGCTTCAATGACCGTATACGGCCCCACAGCAGCCGTAGAAGCCAGTTTGGCGGAAGGATCGATGACCGCTGTCGGATGTATTCCTTTAGGATGATGGTCCGGCTTTTGCTTCAAAAAATGGGTAAGGGCTTGCGTGAAGGCAAAGGAGGGGTTGTCCGCCTTAATAACAGTTTTCCCCGGCAAGGACATCTGCCGGGGAATGATGATCGCGGATGCAAAACTTTTCTCTGCCTGCGCCAAATATTTGGGATTGGCCAGGAAGGTAAGATCGCCTTCCTTGGCTTCCTGGATCCCGGAAAACCCCAGGATCTTCGCATTCCCATCACCGACGAGCTCGCCGCGGATCAACTGGGCTATATCGGCAACGGTCGTGCTCATATGGCCTTGGGCTTTATTTTTTATATGAATCGTTGAGCGCCTTTAAGACCTTGTCCGTAAGGTTCTGGGTCTGATCGCCGTAGATCAAGACACGGTCATTAAGGATATAATCGTAACCTTCCTTCTTAGCCATATCGCTGACGATCTTCTCGATCTCCAAAAGGATCTCGCGGACCTTCTCATCGCGCTTCTTGGCCAAGTCGGTGCGTTTCTGCTTGTCATATTCGATCAGGTCGGACTTTTGCTTGTCGATATCAGCCTGGACCTTGGCTTTTTCATCTTCTTTGAGCAGGGCCAATTTACCTTGGGCATCGCGAACCTTGTTGATCATCGCGTCGCGCTCCTTCTGGAACCCGTCGCTTTCCTTCTGCAGGACGACATCATACTCTTTGGTCTTGGTATAATTATCAAAAACGCGGCTCAAGTCGACATAGGCGATCTTCATGTCCTTGGCGAACGCGGCAACAGGCATCATCAAACCCAACACCAAAGCTAAACTGAACAATTTTGCGGCTTTCATACTTTCCTCCTGTTTATATTGATCTTAGAACCCTCTGCTGACGCTGAAATAGAATTTACCGCTCTTCTGATCTTCCCCCTCCTCTTTGCTCAAGGGGAAGCCGTAATCAAGCTTGATCGGACCGATCGGTGTCTTGACGCGCAAGCCCACACCGGTACCGGATTTGATGCCGCCCTGGCCATAATCCTTGGCCTTGCTCCACACATTACCGGCATCGAAGAACACCGCCGCCTTGAGGACCTCTATGACGGGCACGGTATATTCCACATTACCGATCATCATGGCCTCACCGCCGACAGGATCTTCCGTATTGGGGTCAAGCGGGCCAACCTTACGTTCATTATACCCGCGGATGGAACTTGCACCACCGGCAAAATAACGCTCGAAGATAGGCACGCGCTCGGAACTGCCGTAAGGCTGCACAATACCCGTCCTGCCGCTGAACTGAAGCACGGTGGTCAACTCATCGAATTTGATCGGCACATAGTAGCTACCCGATGTTTGCAAACGGTAGAAATCCTTGTCTCCGCCCAAAGGCCCGCCAGCCAAGTCCGCATTATTGGCCACGATCCAGCCGCTGGTCGGGTTCAAGGTGCTGTCGCGGTGCTCATGCGTGGTCGAGAACCCTAAGGAACTGACAATATTGCTGCCTTCTTCCGCGGCAAGATCGGCTGAAACATTGGAATCAAGATTACTGATCTTGATCTGTTCCAAGCGATAGACGGACCCGATGGAAAAATTATCATTGAAGGTCTTGCCCAGACGAAGGTCCCCGCCCTGACGCTTTTCGTCATAGGCGTAACCAGTGCTGCTGTCCTTTTGGATATCAGACAGGTAGGCGTCAAAACCGGCGGACACAGGATAATCGAAGACCCACGGTTCGGTAAAGCTCAAGAGCAGGTTCCTGCGGGTGGAGCCAAGTTCCGCGCGCAAACGCAGATCCTGTCCGCCTCCGGTGAAGGAAGGCCAGTGGGTGATGTCGAAATTCTTCTGCTCAAGCTCGATGAAACCGACAAGCTTGTCGACCGTACTATAACCGCCGCCGAAGGAGAAGCTGCCTGTCTTTGCTTCCTTGACCTGGACGACCAAATCTTTCTGGTCCGGCTGGTCGGTGTCTTCGATGTCATAACCGACATCCTCAAAGTATCCCAGGTCGCGCAAACGGTCCTTGGACTTGCGCAGCTTCTTACCGTCGAACTGGTCGCCCGGGTACATGCGTAGTTCACGGCGCACGACAATGTCACGGGTATTGGTGTTGCCCTGGATCTTGATCTTGTTGATGTAGGCCAGATTGCCTTCCTGGATGTTCATCTTCACATCCACGCGGCCGGTCTCGGTGTTGAATGATGTGGTGTCTTCGACCTTGGCTGAAATATATCCGCGGTCAAAATACACGTTGCGCACATTGCCCACGTCCGCATCAAGCTTCTCACGGGAGAACACATTGCCTTCGCGCATGTTCTTGACGCTGGCCTTAATATCAAAATTCCCCACGACCTGGTTGCCGTTGATGGCCACGTCACCGACATAGTAGCGCTTACCTTCATCGACGTTGACATCCACATTGACCAAGCCTTTGTACAGCGGTTCGACCTTGTAGGTCGCCTTGGCATCGATATAACCGTTCTGCTCATAAAAAGACTGGATGCGGTTCATGTCCTCATCCAATTCATCTTCCTTCAAATACCCTGAATTGAACAACCAGGCGGAACGGGACTTCATGGCCTTGATGACCTTCTTGTCCGGATAGGCGGTGTTGCTATAGACATTGATGCGCTTGACCTTCATCCGGAACCCTTCGCGGATGATGAAATGCAAGCTGGCCTTGTTGGTGGTGTCATCCATGAAGGTCTCAACATCCACCTTCACCTGGGTCAGGCCTTTTTTCTTGTAAAGCTCTTCAATGGTATTGATGTCGTCCTTCAAGGTCTTATTGTCCAGGAACTTGTCCTTCTTGGTCTTGATCTTGCTTTGGAGGAATTTCTTTTTATAATAGCGGATCTTGGAGAAGGTCAACTCCTCGACAATGGGCTTTTCACGCAGGCGCACGATCATTTTGTAGCCGCCCTCATAATCCTCATGGTCGATCTGCACGTCCGCAAAATGGCCGGTATTGTACAGGCGCTTAAGGTCATCGCTCACAACGTTTTCCATGTATTCCTGACCCACGCGGGTCTTGATCTTGGACAAGACCTGCGCGATACCGATGGACTTATTGCCCTGAATGTCGATAGCCTTGACAGTCTTGCCGCTGGCGTCCCCAGGCATGGCCGGCTGGTCCGGGACGCTGGGTTCGAGCGCCATCGGATGTTCTTCCGTAGCAGCTTCTTCGTCGGCCTGCATTTCGCTGTTTTGCATCTCATCCGCCTGCTCTGCCCTGGAATTGGCAGGCACGGGAATGTCGGAAGCAGGGTTGTCAACGACATTGACCTGGTAATTGCTGATCTGGGATGGACCATCCGTAACTGCTTGCGCGGATGAATTTTTTGCGCTTGTAAGAATTAAAATAACGGCCAGGACTAGGATGGGAGAGAGTATTTTTTTAGACATGGTGTGATTATAAGTTGTGGTTGGTGGCCTGTCAATTAACAAAAGAGATTTATAGAGGACTTATTGTCCATGTGCGGTGTCAAGATTGACGAACTTGACGTGTTCCTTGAAAAACTTCATTTTGACCGATCCGGTGGGCCCGTTGCGCTGTTTGGCGATGATGGCCTCGGCGATGCCGCGATTCTCATCGGTTGGATTATAGTATTCCTCACGCATCAAAAGCACGACCACGTCCGCATCCTGCTCAATGGCCCCGGATTCACGCAGGTCGGACAATTGGGGCCGGTGGTCCTGGCGGCTTTCGACCGCCCTGGACAACTGGCTGATGGCGATCAGGGGCACGCTCAATTCACGCGCCAACGCCTTTAAAGAACGGGAGATTTCCGAGATCTCCTGCTGGCGGCTTTCGACCTTCCCGCCTGCCGTGGCCTGCATAAGCTGCAAATAGTCCACAATGATCAGGCCGATGTCATGCGCAGCCTTCAAACGCCGCGCCTTGGCACGGAGTTCCAGCACAGAAATGGCCGGGGTATCGTCGATGAATATAGGCATACCGGACAATTTACCTGCGGCCTTGGTCAAATGCGGCCAATCCGACGGGGAAAGAAAGCCGGTGCGCACCTTGTGGGCATCGACCTTGGCCTGGGAACAGAGCATGCGCTGCACCAATTGTTCCTTAGACATTTCCAGGGAAAATATGGCTACAGGCACACCCTTCTCCGCCGCATGCTCACCGATATTGACCGCAAAAGCGCTTTTACCCATGGAGGGCCGGCCGGCAATAACGATCAAGTCGGCCTTTTGCAGACCGGAAGTCATATTGTCGAAATCAATGAAACCTGTGGGAACGCCCGTAAAGGCGGCTTTATTGTGATAAAGCTTGTCTATGTTCTCGACCGTGGTCATGACCAGGTCTTTGACATGGTAGGCCTGCTGTTTCTGCTTGGCGGTGGCGATCTCAAAGATCAGCTTCTCCGCCGCATCCACCAGCTCGTCCACATTAACGTTGGTGCCGTAGCTCTTGGAAATGATGTCGGTCGAGTTCTTGATGAGCTGGCGCTGGATGCCCTTTTCCTTGACGATGTCGATGTAATACTTGACGTTCGCGGCGGTGGGCACGAAATCCGCCAGCTGGGCCAGGTAGCCTGAACCGCCGATGGCTTCGAGCAATGCCTTGTTCTTCAAAAAATCAGAAAGGGTGATAAGGTCGACGTTCTTGCGGGCGGCGTAGAGGTCTTTGACCGACTCAAAGATCTTTTGGTGGCCGGTCTCATAAAAATAAAAGCTATCGAGGTGCTCAATAGCCACCCCGATAGCTTCTTCACTGATCATCATTGCCCCCAGGACGGCCTTTTCGGCATCCAGGTTCTGGGGCGGTATGCGTATTTCTTTAGCTGCTTCTTGCATCATTAGGTAAACCCGTGAAGCAAGTAATGTTTACTTTTTAGTGACCCACAAACGGATCTTGGCGATCGCTTCCGGATGGAGCTTAACACCGATCTCGAAAATACCGAGATCATCCACCGGCTTTTCGATGATGAGTGCCTTCTTCTCGATCTTGTGGCCTTCGGCTTCGAGGGCCTTGAGGATCTCCGTTTCAGAGATGGCGCCGTACAGCTTTTCCTGGTCATTGACCTCGGCAGCGATGGTGATCGAGACCTTGCTCAACAGTTCGGCCTTGGCCAAAGCTTCGGTCTTTTCCACTTCATACATGGCCAAACGCTTGGTCTTTTCCTTCTCGATGCGCTTCATATTGCCCGGTGTGGCAGCCATCGCCAGGTCGCGGGGAAGAAGGTAATTGCGGGCGAACCCGTCCTTGACCTTCACCACATCGCCGACTTTACCAACATGCTCAACATTGTCCATTAAAATGATCTGCATTATTTTCTCCTTGAAGAACCGACGGGCAATAAACCTAAGAACCGTGCACGCTTGACGGCCACGCTCAAGAGACGCTGCTCTTTGGCGGAGGCGCTGGTCAAACGGCGGGAAAAGATCTTGCCGCGTTCCGTTAAACATTTAAGCAAAAAGGCCAGGTTCTTGTAGCTGATGTCCGTACCCTTGGGGATGGCAAAACGCTGCGGACGATGTCCACCGGCGCCGCCGCGGCGGAAACCGCCTTCTGCTCCACCTTCCCTCTTACCACCGAACTTACGATCCCCTTTACCTTTACCCTTACCGCCGAATTCTCTCTTTTCCATTTGAACTATTCCTCCCAAGCAATGTCTTCAGGCGAGATGACCTCATCCTGGTGTTCGTTGATGTCTTTGGCGCCACCTTCGGCAGGAGAGCCCTGGGCACCTTCACCCTTGGGGCCGTTCCCCAAAAACTGTATACGCTCGGCGCGTACGTCAATGGTACTGCGTTTTTGCCCGTCCGGGGTCTCCCACGAACGGCTTTGCAAAATACCTTCGACGAATACCGCCCGGCCTTTTTGCAAATATTGATTACAGATCTCAGCCTGCTTGTCCCATGCGGTCACGGTGATGAAACATGTATCTTCTTTGAACTCACCGTTGCGGTCCTTGAACTTGCGGTTGATGGCCAAACGCAAATTGGTGACCGCCATACCATTCGGGGTGTAACGCAATTCCGGATCTTTTGTTAAATTACCTATCAGCAAGACCCTGTTCAAACTTGCCATTACAACGACCTTTCGTTACTGCGCTGTCGTTGCCGTCGCTGCCAAGGCTGGTGCAGGTGCCGCGACCGTGGTCTGCGTGGCTTCGACCCTGATGGTCAAATAACGCAGGATCTGCTCATTGATCCTCAGGATGGTGTTCAATTTTGCCAAAGCAGCCGCAGGCGCCTCGCAATTGAGCATGTAATACGTCCCCTCACTGATCTTATTGATGGGGAAGCTCATTTTTTGGCGTTCGATCCAAACCTGAGTGGCCGTGACCTTCACGCCCGCTTTCACGGTGGCGTCACTGACCTGCTTGGCGATCTCATCCTTGACGCTCTGCGTCGCATGTGCGTCGACGATGTAGACTAATTCGTACTTGTTCATTCTTTTGTTCCTTTTTGGTTGTACTGATTCATTGCGTGTTCTACCCCTCCGTCCACCCAGCTGTGGATACAAAGAAGGGCCTGGTTTATGAATGCCGGCAGGAGTTTTTTCTCCGCCGCGGTGAAATCAGCTAAGACGTAATCGGCCGGGTCCTGCTTCGGTCCCGGATGCCCCACCCCTAGACGCAGGCGGGGGAACGTTTTTGTGCCTAAATGCTCGATGATGGACTTGATGCCGTTATGACCGCCGGCCGTACCTTCAGGGCGCAGGCGCATCTGGGCGAAATCAATGGCCATGTCATCGTAAACGACCAGTATATCTTCCAGGGCGATCTCATTCTTGACCGATGCGGGTTTGACCGCAACCCCGGAATTGTTCATGTATGTCAACGGCAATAACAAAGAACAAACTTCTGCACCTATGCTGATCTTTGCGGCCAAACCTTCAGCCACGGGTGACTTGCGGAAAGATACCTTGTATTGTTCCGCCAGCGCGTGTACTGCCATGAACCCCAAGTTGTGGCGGGTCATGGCGTATTTCGGATCCGGATTCCCAAGCCCGACGATCAGTTTCATGGGTATGCTTACTTTTTATCGTCCTTCTTGCCATCGGCCTTTTTGGCGTCAGGAGCTGCATCATCCTTCTTCTTTTCCTTCAAAACTTCCAGTTCAGGAGCGGCTTCGGTCTCAGCTGTCGCAGCTTCTTCCTTCATCGCACCGGAAACAGTGATAACGACGGCATCCGGATCATGCTTGGTCTTGACGCCCTTAGGCAAGGCAATGTCCTTGACGTGGATGGCATCGTGGATACCCAAATTGGTGATATCGACTTCCAAGTGGTGCGGGATGTTCGTCGGCAAACAGATGATGTCCAATTCCCACATCAAGTGGTCGAGGTTACCATGGTCGCGCTTGACGCCGATGGCTTCGCCCTTAGGCATGATCTTGACCTTGATCTCGATCTCTTTGTCGAGCGAGATGCGGTTGAAATCCAAATGGATGACCTCATCGGTGACCGGATGGGTCTGGATGTCCTTGATGATGGCCGGAAAATCCGCGACCTTCTTGCCTTCATCCACCACGTTGATGTGGTAGATCAGGCTCTCGCCCGCGTGCTGGCGGTGGATGCGGTCATAGGTCTTACGGTCAGCCTTGATCAGGGTCGGCTTGGAACCGCCGCCGTATACGATCGCGGGGATGTTATTCTCGCGGCGTACCCGTTGCGCTTGCGCGGAGCCGGAGTTTTTTCTCAATTGGACGTCTAAGTTGATCTGTTCCATTTCATTACCTCTCTCTTGTTAATTACGGATCTCTTCGAACAAACTGCTGATCGATTCTTCATTATGTGTACGGGCAATGGCCTCGGCCAGCAGGGGCGCCACGCACAACTGTTTGATCTTCGGGCATTCCTCAGGGTTCTTCAGAGGGATGCTGTTGGTGATGACCACTTCTAAAAGTTCTTTGCAATTCGCGATGCGTTCACGCGCCGGGCCTGACAGGACACCGTGGCTGGCCGCGGCATAAATGCCTTTGGCGCCGAACTTCGTGAGTGCCCCGGCAGCTTCCACCAGCGAGCCGGCGGTGGCGATGATGTCATCGACCATGACCACGTTCATGTCCTTGACATCGCCTAAAATGTGCATGACCTCGGTCTTCTCTGCCGTCATGCGGCGCTTGTCCACGATGGCCAGCGGCGCATTCAGCCGCTTGGCGTAGGCGCGGGCCATCTTGATGCCGCCGACGTCGGGAGACACAACGACCAGGTCCTTCAATTGCTTCTCTTTAAAATATTCAGAAAGAACGTTGATGGCGTACAAATGGTCGACCGGGATATCAAAGAAACCCTGCACCTGGTTCGCGTGCAGGTCCATGGTCAACACACGGTGCGCACCGGCAGCAACAATGATGTTGGCCACCAGTTTCGCCGTGATCGGCACGCGCGGCTGGTCCTTGCGGTCCTGCCGGGCATAACCATAATACGGCATCACCACCGTAATGCGTTCGGCCGAAGCGCGGCGCGCGGCGTCGATCAATATCAAGAGCTCCATGATATTGTCATTGACCGGCGGGCAGGTCGGCTGCACGATGAACACGTCCTTGCCGCGGATATTCTCCTTGATCTGGACGCGGATCTCACCTTCAGTGAAACGCCCGACAATGGCCTGGGTCTCTGCAATCTTCAGGTACTTGCAGATCTGGGCCGTTAATTCCGGGTTCGCATTACCGCCTAATATCGCTAATTTACCCATATCACCTTTTATTTCTTGATGATCCTGGCCGGTACACCGACCGCTATATTTCCCGCAGGCACCTGTGTGCCCTTGGTGACGACCGCGCCTGCCCCGACCATTGCTTTCCGGCCGATCGAGACCGGTGCGACCAAAATTGAATCCGAACCTATGAATGCCCCGTCAGAAATGACGGTGGTGTTCTTGTCCTTGCCGTCGTAATTGGCCGTTACCGTGCCGGCGCCGATGTTCACATCATTGCCGACCTTTGCATCGCCCAAGAACGAAAAATGTTTCATCATCACGTTGTTCCCAAGCGTCGTGCGCGATACTTCCGCGAAATTGCCGACCGCGCTGTTGTTCCCGATGCGCGTGCCCGGACGGATGCGGGCAAAAGGCCCGATGCTACAATTCTTCCCGATCTTCACATTGCCGTGGATGAAGGTGCACGGGTAGATCACCGTGTCCTGGCCGATCGTCACCCCTGCCTCGACATAGGTCGTGGCCGGGTCGATGATGCTCACCCCGTCTTCCATCAGCTGCTTCAATATTCTTTTACGGATAATGCCTTCTGCCTGGGCCAGGTCTTCCCTCGTATTGACACCGAATGCCAAGGTCTCATCCTCACTGACGACCGTTCCCACCCGTTCGCCTTTGGCCAGCAGGAGCTCCACCACATCCGTCAGATAAAATTCTTTTTTAAGCGGGTTCATCTTCACCTGCTTCAATGCCGCGAACAATTTTTTCGCGTCGAAGCAGTACATCCCGACATTGATCTCATTGATGGCGCGTTCGCCTTCGCTGGCGTCCTTGTATTCCCGGATCGCCACGAAATTGCCCGGCGCATCACGCAGGATACGGCCATAAGAGGCCGGATCACCGATGACCGCTGTCAGGACGGTAACGGCAGCCTTGGTCCTTTTATGCGCGGACATCAATTTGCTGACAATGGGTTTCTCCAGCAAAGGTGTATCGCCGCAAAGGACCAGCACCGTACCGCTGAAACTTTTCAGGAAAGGCTCAACACGTTTGACCGCGTCGCCCGTCCCCAGAAGCCGGTCCTGCAGGACATATTCATACCCGGCACCGACGGCCTTCTTGACCTGCTCAGCGCCGTGTCCCACCACAATATAGGTTTTCAAAGAACGCGTGACATCAAGGACGTAATCAATGACCGGACGTCCGCACACAGGGTGCAGGACTTTTGACAAGTCCGACTTCATCCGGGTGCCCTTGCCTGCGGCTAAAATAATCGCGCGTGTGTCCATAATTCCCGTGAAACAGTCCAAAATATATTGCCCAGCCAGGATTCGAACCTGAACAACGAGATCCAAATTCTCGGGTGCTACCGTTACACCACCGGGCAGTAAAACTATAACGTCGAAACGACGAACACCTGCGCGTAGCGGCGATCGAACCTCGCCCTGATCTGCCCGGCGTGCTCTTTAGAATCCGCCAGCGCGTAAACCGACGGTCCGCTGCCTGAAAAACATACCCCGACCGCACCAGCGTCGGATAATTTCTTTTTAAGGGCCAGAAAATCCGGCCGCAAAGACAAAATGGCCCCCTCCAGGTCATTGGACAAAGCTTGGCCTATGCCTGAAGGCAGACTCTTCCTTAAATAAGGAAGCAAAATATTAACATTATCCCTTTTTTTTGTCAACTTTAAATTCAGGCGGCCAAAAACGTCCTTGGTATACATCTTAACCTTCGGGGTCACAAGCACATGCCACAATTTTACCCTAGCTGCGACCGGCTTGATCCGCTCCCCGCGCCCCTCTCCCAGGGCAAAAGACGTATTATATATAAAGAAGGCGACATCACTGCCGATCCGCCCCGCATAGGCCACCAGTTGTTTGTGCGATAACCCCAAATTCCACAAGCGGTTTAGGCCCAAAAGGACGGTTGCTGCATTGCTGGAACCCCCGGCCAGGCCGGCTGCCACCGGGATATTCTTCCGGATCTCAATGGTAACGCCTTTGGAAATTCCCAGCTCCACCTGCAATTGCCGGGCCACCCTGACCACCAGGTTTTTGGGACCCTTGGGCACATGCGGATGGGCACAAATCACCTTCACCTTACTGTCTGCCCTTAAGGTCAGGGTGATGCGGTCGGCCAGGTCAATGCGTTCAAAAATGGTCCTTAATTCATGGAAGCCGTCCGGGCGCCGGCCCAGCACATCTAAAACAAGGTTCAATTTCGCGGGAGAGGACAACGTCAGGGTCTTCATGGGAGGGAAACTATTCTTTGAGGGCCTGCGTCTTTTCCAATTGTCCGAGCTTGGCCTTGACGTCAGGCTGGTCGGCATCGATGTCGAGGGACTTGCGCCAGAATTTGCGCGCGAGGGTAAATTCCTTGATGTCAAAATACACGTCGCCCATGTGGTTGTAAATGATTGCGTCCTGCACATAGGCTTCAGCTTTTTGCAAGGCCATCAGTGCTTCGGCATTCATGCCTTTCTTATGCAGGGTCCAGCCCAGCGTGTCGTAATAGGCGCCGTTGCCCGGGTCGATGGCAACCGCGTTACGCGCCATCTTAAGGGCATCATCGAGATTCACACCGTCTTCTGCATACATATAGGCCAGCGAATTGAGCGCCCCGTCATGCGCGGGTTCGATCGACAAGGTCTTCTTGAAGAGTTCCCTGGCCCTGTCGCGGTGATTGGTATCCAATAATGCCGTGGCCAACAGGTAATTCGCCGAAACATTCTCCGGCTGTATTTCCAGGATGCGGTTGAACTGGGCTATGGCTTGGGGGTATTGGCCTTGGGAATAATACAACTGGGCCAAGTAGATGTAGATCTCAAGGTTTTCAGGATTATCCTTAGAAGCGGTCTTAAGGATGATCTCGTATTCCTGGGCAGCTTGGTCGTACTTCTTTTGGGCGGAATAGACCAAGGCCAAGAGATAATGGGCATGGGTGTTCTGGGGATCGAGCTCAAGAACGGTCTTGAGCTTCTTAAGCGCCATCTCCTGCATCCCGGCACGGGCATAATAGCCGGCCAGGCGCAAATGAGGCATGGTCTCCCCCGGGTTCAGGACAGCAGACTTTTCATATGCACTGACAGCCTCGACGGGACGGTCGTTCAGTTCATACGAGACAGCCATGATGTACTGTGCAACGGCTCTGGCACGGGCTTCTTCACCGACATTCCCGGCATAAACGCCGGAGAACGTAGCGAAGCCCAAGACCAAAATGGCGACCATGAATTTCCACATAAACCCTCGCCGAAATGTGCCGGATGGAGCGTCTTATCTGGTGGCGCGTTTTTTCAAGTGGCGCAATGCTTTACGCAATTTCTTGCGCTTGTGCGTGCGGATCTTGACGCGTTTTCTTTTTTTGCCGCAAGGCATGTTGTAACCCTTCCTGTGTTAGTACGGAACTAGTATATCAACTTGTTCAATGAATATTCAATGATGCCTTCAGCGCCGGCATCCTTAAGCTCAGGGATGATCTGCCGGACGGTGCTCTCATCAATGACCGTTTCCAAGGCCACCCAACCGTCATTGACGAGCGGTGAGATGGTCGGATTGCGCAAGGAGGTCAGGGTCTTCAAGACCTTGTCCAAATTCTTGCGGCTGACGTTCATTTTAAGGCCTACCATATTATTGGCGGACAACGCGCCTTTAAGGAGCATGATGACCTGCTCCATCTTCTTCTTTTTCCAAGGGTCCTTGGCCGCAGCTTTATTGGCGATGAACTGGGTGGTAGACTCGCAAAGCGTATCGACAATGCGCAGCTTGTTGGCGCGCAGCGATGAACCTGTTTCGGTCAATTCCACGATGGCGTCGACGAGACCCGTGGCCACTTTCGCTTCCGTGGCGCCCCAGGAGAACTCAACATCGGCCTTCACCTTATGCTTGGCCAGGTATTGCTTGGTGACATTAACGACCTCGGTGGCGATCTTCTTGCCGGCCAGGTCTTTGACGGTCTTGATATTGGAAGCTTCAGGGACAGCCAGGACCCAACGCACATTGTGGGTGGTGGCCTTGGAATAGTTCAATTCGGCCAAACGGACGACATCAGAACCATTCTCAACGATCCAGTCATTGCCGGTGATGCCGCAGTCCAAGGTCTCATCGCCGACATAGCGGGACATTTCCTGGGCGCGCAGGAGCACGGGATCGATCTCTTCATCATCAATACGGGGAAAATAGGACCTGCTGGACACAACGACCTTGAAGCCCGCCTTCTCAAAAAGGGCGACCGTCGCATCCTGTAAACTGCCTTTGGGCAGGCCTAATTTCAATTTTTTCATAGGGGCGCATTATAACCATGGATCTTTTAAAAGTAAAGTAATAATACCAGCCCTTGTCAAAACAGGGGCGTTTGGCTATAATGCGCTATCTTTTAAGACTTTAATTAACTTACGAAGGAGTTTCAATGCTCAGCATATTGCGCCATAAAGGGGTTTCCAAGAAGATCTTATGGGTGGTCACGACCATCATTATCCTTTCATTCGGTTTCTTTGGCGTGGCGTCCCGGATGGACCACACGGTCAACAGTGCTGGCAAAATCTACGGCCAGAGCATTTCCCTGCGCGACTTTGAAAAGGCCTACCTAGATGCCCGCGACCAGGCCATTTTGACCTACGGCGACCGCTTCTTCAAGATGGGCAGCATGATCGACCTGGAGCGCGAAGCCTGGAACCGCATCATCCTTTTGCGCGAAGCCAAGAAGCGCCATATCAAGGCCAGTGATAAGGAAGTCGTGGACTTCATCGCCAGCTTCCCCTTCTTCCAGTCCCAAGGAAAATTCGACCAGTACATTTATACCAATGTGGTCAAGAACCAGAGCGTATTCAGCCGCACCCCTAAGGCTTTTGAAGAAGGCGTGCGCGGGTCTTTGACCATCAAGAAGCTCTTTGACATGGCGGCACCGGACGCCATTATCAGCGACGAGGAATTGAAGAAGGACTACGTGCGCCGCAATGAGAAGATCCAGCTGACCTACGTGGTCTTTTCCCCGGATGATTTCAAGAAAGGCCAAACACCTTCAGCTGATGATGCCCGCAAGTTCTATGAGACCAACAAGGAAAGCTTCCGCCAGCCGGCCATGGTCAATTTACAGTATGTGCACTTGATGTACCCGGCCAAGGCCACGGATGAGCAGAAAAAAGCGGTCAAAAAGACCGCGGAAGAGATCTCCAAAGAATTGCTGCCCTCCTCCGACTTTGCGGCCGTTGCCAAGAAGCATGGCCAGGACGCAAAGGAAAGCGGCCTCTTCAGCCAGGCCCAGCCCCTGTTGACCTTTGCCTGGTCCCCGGAATTCGTGGACAAGATCTTCGGTTTGAACACTGGTGAGGTGAGTCCCCCGGTCGAAACACCGGATGGCGTTCAGATCGTCAAGGTTAAGGTAAAGACAGAATCTGCCGTGCCCGAATATGAAGCGGTCAAAGCCAAGGCCATGGAAGCCCTGCTGTTGAACAATGGCCTGCAATTGGCCAAGACCAAGGCCGAGGATACGCTGAAAGTCATCAGCGAAGCTGCCAAAACCAAGGACTTTGCCGCCATCGCGGCCGGCTTAGGATTAAAGACCCATGAAACGAGCTCTTTTGCGCGCGGGGAATACATCAACGCCCCCGGCCTTGTCGCTGAATTCCAACAGGAAAGCTTAAAGCTCAATGAAACCAATAAGTTAAGCGGGATCGTTCCGACATCCGAGGGCCCGGCCATTGCGTATTTGAGCAAGATCGAACCTGTGGATGATAAGAAATTCGCGGAAGAAAAAGAAGACTACCGCCAGATGATGGCTGCGCAAAAGCGCAACCAAGGCATCATGGAATTCATCACGAAATTAAAGCTGGAAGCGAATCTGCAAAGCACCCTGAAGGACAAGGTGCGTTACAAATAGTCGGACGGGAATTGGTGTCCGAAACTGCGGATGATGCGCTGTTCATCAAGCAAGATCATGGTGGGAAGCCCGGTGATGCCATAACGCTGCTGTGTGCTCTGTTCACTGTCCACAAAGCTTTCCATTGCGATCTTGTTCTGCTTTAAGTATGCCGCAACCTCTTCCCTGCTTTCACCCAGATCGACCAACACCACATTGATGCCTTTCTGGCGGATCTCGGGCAGGCGTTCATTGATCTCGGCCAGCTGATCGTGGCAGACCGGGCACCAGGTGGCCCAGAAGATGAGCACGGTCTTCTTGCCGCCGGTGATCGACAGCAGGGACTTGGTGTCGCCGTTGG
>JAYVSG010000250.1:0-2830 GCA_043775535.1 Candidatus Omnitrophota bacterium | reverse complement strand
ATACAATTGCGGAAACCTTCCACAATGACGATACAGCCGCGCAGGGCCTTCACCTTGCCGACTTCAGTATATTGTAAGGGCTTGGAACTCATTTTTTCTCCTGAGGCTGTTGCTTTTGCTCCGGCGCCGCAGTGCCCTCTTTAGGAGAGGCCTTACCTCGGCGGAGCATCAAGACCACGAAATAGACCACCGTCAATGCCGCGATGAACATCACTATCCAGCCGATGTAATTCCAGGTGTTGGACGGTGTCGGCTTCTTCTCGAACATTTGCTTGGCCACACCGGCGACCCCGTTCAAAGAACGTATCTTCTGCAATACATTCTCAACCTTGCTCTTTTCCAGATCTTCACGGTAAATGGACAGCAATTTCTCCAGATTCTCAACATCTTGGCGAGCGTTCTGGAAGGTGTCCAAATTAAACCGGTACGCGCTGATATGTTCCTTGATCTCCAAGGTCAAGGCCTGCGAACTCACGATATCCGCTAAAAGCAGGTTGGCGTGATCGAACAGGGTCTTGGCGCTCTCATCATATTTAGAACCTTTCAGGAATTCATACGCATACCCCGCGCGACCCTTAAGGTAATCAATATCTTTCTGCGGGACCAGCCAGATGTCCCTGATGCCGATCGAATAGGAACGCTTTTCCCCCTGTGGGATCTCCTCTTCCTTGAACAGGAAAGGCTGCTGCTTCTGCTCGTCGAAACGGACCTCAAATCCTTCGGTCTCGATCAAATCCCTTGGTTTGATCTCAGAGGGCAAATAATGCTTTTGCTTGACCATCTTCGTAGGGCTGGCCACCGGATTTTCTACTTCAATCTTGAAACGGATGATCTTTTCCTTGAGCTCACCCGGTTCGGAACGCCAATAATCAACGGCCAGGGCGCGTTCTTCAAGGCGCTCCAGCTCTTTACGGTAGGTCCTGTAGGCATCGATCCTGCGTTCGACGCTGTCCGCCTTAGTGCTTTGGGCGGCGATAAAATCCAGCTTGCGTATCAGCTGGCCTTGCAAAAGCTCGGCCTTCTGTGCATCATGGGGCTTGCCAATCTGCTCATAACCTTTATTGATCGATGCCTTGATGGCCTCTATTTGCGGAGGTGTGATCTTCCAGATGTCCTTGACCTGCACACGGAAGGTCTTACTTTCCTTGGGGTCCAGCGTCAGCGTGGTGTGCACGTAATAATTAGCATCGTTGACATTATAGTCCAATTGCAGGCCATTCGTGTCAACTATATCCTGGGCTTTCAGGTCTCCCGGAAGGTTCTGCTTGACCACGGTCTCCTTGCGCTCAGGCGCACCGTTGACCGCCATGACATTGATATAAATGTCCGCAAAGACCAAAGGCATCATTACGAAAATCATGATGCCCGTGGCTAGGACCAGCGCTGGAACGTTATGCCGGGTTTTGATCTGCATTATCATTCACTCTCGAACCAGGTCTTGACGACCACGTCCTGAACCTCCATCGCTTCGCGCAGGGCATTGAGCTTGGCTGTAATCTCTTCAAGTTTCTCCTGGACCTTTTCCATGTCCTTGGCTTCCTTCTCAGAAAGCTCGGCAACGGTCATGCTGTCTTCCAGGCCTGCCTTGGCAGCTTCACGGGCCAGCAATTCATTCAACTTGTCGACGATCTCCTTGGCGGCGGAGGTGCCTTCACCCTGACCCTTGGCCGCTTCACCGGCAGCACCCTTGATATCCTGGATGGAATCATCAAGCAGTTTCAATCTGGCATAGACGCTCGGGCTGGCACCGTTGACGCCCAAGTCACGGATAATATCTTGTGTGTAACCCAAGGCCGCATCGGCACTGCTCTTGCCCTTGGTGGTGACGGTCTTTATGGCGCTTAAGTCACCAAATATGGTATTGGCGGTCGACGCATCCGTGGAGGTACCCAAGGCGCTCTGGATCCCCGTGACCGTGCTTAAGATCGTATTGACATCGCCGGCCGGGGCCACGCTGGCAACCTGGTCGGACACGTAGGCGAGCTTGCCGAACAAGGTCGCTGCCGTAGAGCTTGCCGTGTCGTTGACATCACCGATGCGGGTCAGGGCATTGGCATTGCCGATGAGGAAGTTGATGCCACCCCAGTTGACGCCGGCGACCGCTGTACTGGTACTTGCCCAGTTGATGTTCTGGTGGGTCATGACATTGAAATCCGCCCAGTTGATATTGCTGGTGCTTTCATATGTCAGGTCGCGCCAATTGATGCCAGTCTTGGTCATGGTGCCGATATCGTTCCAATTGATATCCGCATAGGACATGGTGCCGATACCCGACCAGTTGATGCCTGCAGTCGACAGGGAACCGAAGCTGCTCCAATTGATCGACGCACGGGTCATACGGTTCAAGTCAGACCAATTGATGCCCGTGGTTGAGACCGCGTAAATATCGTTCCAGTTAATGCCGGTGACGCTCAAGGATGCGATGTCCGCCCAGTTGACACTCGAACGGCTCATGACGCCGATGCCATCCCAGTTCACGCTGGCGGTAGAGATCTCCTGCAGCGAGGACCAGTTGACGCCGGCATAGGACAGGTCGGCGATATTTCTCCAATTCACACCGCTGTTGGCCAGAGACCCGATACCCAACCAGTTGATGCCATTCTTGGACAGGTTGCCGATATCCGACCAGTTGATGCCCGCATAGGTCATTTCATTGATATTGTTCCAGTTGATGCTGCTGTTGGTCATGCTGCCGATGCTGGCCCAATTGACACCGTTGCGGGAGAGCTCGTTGAATCCTTCCCAGTTGATGCCGGTGCGGCTCAGGACATCCATGTTGCTCCAATTGACGCCGGCCTTGCTCCAGACCCCGAAATCATTCCAATTGATG
>JAYVSG010000249.1:0-4538 GCA_043775535.1 Candidatus Omnitrophota bacterium | reverse complement strand
CTTTTATTTCTGAATATGGCGCCCCGGCCTATGAGGGCGATAATGTCAGCCCTGAAGATGCCCAGGATGCCCAGGCCTCATATCATCGTGGTAATTGGCTGGATATCCTGTATAATAGCGCCGGCTACGAAGATGGCACAGGGAATGCGATCGGTGGCATTGCCTTTGAGTGGCTGGATGAATGGTGGAAGAACTATGAACCGGCCCGCCATGACACCAAGGCGGACGTTGTAGGGCCATTCCCAGGTGGATATTACTATGAGGAATGGTTTGGCCTCCTGGGGCAGGGGAAGGGCGATCAAAGCCCATACTTGCGCGAACCCAGGAAAGTGTATTATACTTATAAGGAACTTTGGAACGGTTAACAGACCCTTTGTATTAACAGCGTAAACAGGAGGAAGCATGAAGAAGTTAGCAATTGCGTTAAGTTTAGTGTTTTTAAACGGTTTGGTCCCGGCTTTTGCAGCTGAACAGGCTGTTACTGCCCCGGTTGTTGATGTCAAAGCCGCGACACAGGCCGCTGAAGCTGCCAAGACGCCGGTCAATTTTGGTGATTTTCGCTCTTCAACCTTGATCGGTAAGGCTTGGGATGCGCTGGAAAAGAACGATATTGAAGCAGTGTTGGCCTATACCAACAAGACCATTGAGCTTTATGGGGAACAGGCCGCGTCCATGCAGGGCGGTCTTAAGGAATATCCCGCAGGTGCCAATGAAGAGGTCTTCAAGTTCTGGGCCCTCAATGATGTGGCCACCGGGCTTTATATCCAGGGCGAAGCGTACCGCAAGGCCAATATGAAGGATGAGAGCAAGGAATCCTTCAGTAAGCTGATCAAGGATTTCTCTTTCGGCCAGGCTTGGGACCCCAAGGGTTGGTTCTGGAAACCTGCGGAAGCCGCGAAAGAAAAGTTGGCTCTGTCTGATGCCGGTGTCAGTCTTGATTTCGGCGATTACTCTTCCAATGTGCTGGTGCAGAAGGCTTGGGGCGCTCTTGCCGCCAAGGACCTGAACGCCGTTGTTGCCTATGTCAACAAGGCCATGGAATTGTATGCCCCGAAGGCCAAGGAAATGCAAACGTCCTTGAAGGAATATCCGTGGGAATCCAAAGAGAAGACCATGAGCTTCTGGGCGTTGAACGATGTCGGCACGGCCCTTTTTGTTCTCGGTGAGGCGTACCGCACCGGCGGCAAGAAGGATGAAGCTGCGGAAACCTACAAGAAACTCATCAATGATTATTTCTACGCGCAATGCTGGGATCCCCAGGGTTGGTTCTGGAAACCTGCGGAAGCTGCGCAGCAAAAGTTGGGCGAATTGGACAATGTTTAATATGCACCATCTGGTCGACACCTGCCGGGGCAGAATCACTGCCCCGGCGGTTTTTTTGATATTGCTCATCTGCCCGTCCGTCTTTGCCCAAACGCCGCAGGCTGCGAAAGCATTCAAAGCCTTCCCGGTCTATGCGGACAAGAGCTCACCCAACCGTTACGTGGCCTCAGGCTATATGCCGACGGGGGAATGCATCAAGATGGATGACGGCTGGACAGAGCAATGCCACGAAGGCAAGACCTGCGTGAAAGCCGTCTATGACGTCGAGTGTTCACTCAAGGGCCGCAAATGGAGCGGGGTGTACTGGCTTAATCCTGCCGACAATTGGGGCGAACGCAAAGGCGGTTATAACCTGACCGGCGCGTCCCGGCTGGTGTTCTGGGCCCGCGGTGAAAAGGGAGGCGAGCAGATCGCGGAATTTAAACTGGGCGGTGTCGGTACGGCCAGCCAGTTCCCGGATTCCGACACGGTCGGCATCGGTCCCGTGATCCTTTCCAAAGAGTGGCGTGAATATTCGATCGACCTGCATGGCCGCGACCTGTCGTATATCAGCGGCGGCTTCGCATGGATCGCGAACACCGAATCCAACCAAGAGTCCTGCACCTTTTTTCTCGACGATATTCACTACGAGTAACACCTAAAAAAAGATTGAATTTTCTTGTGTTGTTGTTCGAACTTTGTTATATTTTTCATATTCGAACAATTAAGGAGAATTTATGTCTAAAGCCGTGCGTGGTGCCGTCGCAATCCTGATCGTCCTGTTGGTTGTCAGCGTCGGGGTTGCTGTCTATACTCTGATGCAGAAACAAACCTTGGAGCAGCAGACCCAGGGCCTCCAGGCACAGATTGCTGAATTCCAGACCAAGGAATCAGACCTCCTCTCCAAAGCGAAGAAGATCCAGCAAGAACTCGACGGCGTCAATGACCGCGTCTCCCAAAAAGATAAAGAGAAGCAGCAGATCCAGCAAAGTTATGATGAATTGAAATCCAAGTTCGATGCAGTCGACGGCCAGGTCGCACAGGCCAACAAGGAACGTGATGATTGGAAAGGCCGTCTAGAGACCATCCGCAAAGAGCGCGACAGTCTCATGGAAAAATTAAAGAGCCAGCCTGAAAAGATCGTTTACAAAGAGGCCGCTCCCAAGGCCGTTGAGACCGCGAATGCCTCTTCCGATGCGCCCGCGATCACCGCTCCTGCTGGCGACCAATATTGGGCCCAGGTGTTGAAAGAAAAAGCAGCCCTTCAGCTCGACCTGGCCAAGGCCAAGGCCGACCTGGATGAAAGCGCCTTGCAGGTCACCGAACTTAAGAAACAGCATGCCGACCTCGAACTGGAATTCAAGAACCTGACCGACGCCAAGCAGCAGGTCGAACGCAGGCTCAATGAGAACCAGCAGGAATACGAGCGCAAACTCAAGTACAATGAGGACCTGGCCAACAGCCTGTCCCTCGAGATTGCCCGTGCCCGCAATGACCAAAAATTATCCAATGACCGTTCTGAGAAGATCAAACAGGACAACGGCCAATTGCAGGAACAGATCAAGCAGTTGAGCACGACCAAGCTTGCCTTGGAAAAGACCATTGCCCACATCAACCAGGACAAGGCCAGCATGCAGAAGAAGTTGAATGAGACCGAAGGTGTCATTCAAGGCCGCATCGACGAGATCTGGCAGATCAAGCAGAAACTTGACCAGAAGATCTCCGACCTTCCGACTAAATCGGCCGGCCAGGTCGATCTTCCCCCGATCATTGTCAACGCTGAAGCCAGCGCCAGTCCGGATGCAAAGGGCCAGGGCACCATCATCAGCATCAATGAGGCCAATCACTTCGCCATCGTTGACCTTGGTGAAGGTGACGGCAGCCAGGTGGGCAAGCAATTGACGGTGTTCCGCGGCAATAATTCCATCGGCACCCTGGAAGTCATCCAGGTGCGTAAGGACATTTCGGCCGCTGATATCAAGCAGACGTCGACCAAGGTCAAGGTTGGGGATGTGGTGCGGTATTGAGGATGGCCGTGAGCACTCCTAAGAAATCCAGCATCACCGATGTCGCCCGTAGGGCAAAGGTTTCGATCACCACGGTTTCCCGTGTCATCAATAAAGTTCCGACAGTCAATAAAGAGATCGCTTCCAGGGTAGAGGAAGCGATTTCTTTTTTAAAGTTCAAGCCCAATGCCACGGCCCAGCGCCTGGCCAAGGGTTCCGCCAATATTGCGGTCGGTTTTGTGATCCCGGGTTTCCCCGGCATCTTCCATTCCTTTTACGCCGTTGAGCTCATGCGCGGCATCGGCCACGGCTGCGAGACCCAGCGACTTGACCTCATCTTCCATATCACTGACGGACGCAATCCCCTGAAATCCAGCTATGCCGGCGGTCTTATTTTCGCCGACATCATCGAGAACCGCTCCCAGGTCGAGGACGCCATTGCCGATAATATTCCCTGCCTGGTGCTCAACCACGTGGTCAAGGACCTGGCCGTCAGCTATATTGCCGTTGATAACGTCAAGGGCGGGGCGGATGCCGCGGAATATTTGATTAACTTGGGTCACAAGCGCATTGCCACGGTCACCGGGAACATGCAGACCCAGGCCGGTATCGACCGTTTTGAAGGTTTCCAGAAGACCTTGATGAAGAAGAATATACCGTTCGACCCGGAATATTTCTATAAAGGGGACTATTCCCGCCGCTCTGCACGCCAGGCTGCGGAACGTTTCTTTGCGCTGGATAATCCTCCCACCGCCATATTTGCGGCGAGCGACGATATGGCCATGGAGATCATATCGGTGGCCATGGAGAATGGGATCAAGGTCCCGGAAGACATTTCGGTCATCGGTTTCGATGACAATCCCGCCGGCCTCTTCGGCCCGGTGGCCCTGACCACCATCAAGCAGCCCCTGTTCGCCATGGGTGAGGAGGCGGTCAAGGTGCTCAATGACATCATGCACGAGCGTCAAAGCGGCTTCGTCCGTAAGATCCTTGCCCCCGACCTGATCGTCCGCGAATCCTGCGCCCCGCCATCCTCCTAAAGAGTTGACAATCCGTCGATTTAAGGGTAAATTTAGGGTTCTATGAACACCAATTTTGACTGCATTATTATAGGCGCCGGGCATGCCGGTGTTGAAGCAGCTTTGGCTGCGGCCCGTATGGGCTGCCGTACGGCCATGGTCACCTTGTCCAAGGAGACGATCGGCCAGATGAGCTGCAACCCTGCCATTG
>JAYVSG010000248.1:0-20088 GCA_043775535.1 Candidatus Omnitrophota bacterium | reverse complement strand
ACAACAGCCATCACCACAGCGTAAAAATACTTCATCGCATCTCCTTAATTTTTAGAACCACGCTAAAGAATAGAATTGCTCCTGAACGTCCCTCAACCTTATCCGCGAGGGCGATCAATTTCCTGCCCAAGTCCCGCAGTTCGTAACTTGATAATTTTGAAGCATCCGTATGTTTAACGTCAATGCCCGCAAAGAGGTCTTTCTTGACCTCGTTGATGATCCACTGTTCGATGATATCCAAAAAGGTTCGGCGGGACTGCGTTGCCTTGGGCTTGATCCTTTGACGGGAAACCCATTCTTCCAACGTTTCACCAGGCACGTCATCTGAGGGTTCCACGACCCTGTTCCTGGATCTCGGGGCAAATTCCCGGGCAACCCACTCTTCCAGGTTCTCGGTTTCTTTCTGCCGGGGTTCAGGCATGCTGCTCAGGACTTGGTATTTGAAATCATCTATATTCTTATTCAGCAATTGACGCACCCTGCTTATTTCGTTGATGTCCATTCACCCTCCTTAGCTTCACCTTTGTCTTTTCAAATATAGGGCAAATTATAGCTTAAAAGGTATTGTACGTCCATTATTGAAGGAAGGTAGGCCATATATGATAAGATGAGTTTATGTACCTCATTGTTGGACAAGGCATTGCGGGAAGTACGCTAGCGTGGCATTTAATGAAGCGGGGCCGTACCGTACTCATTGTTGATGAGGATCATCATTCCTCGTCTTCCATGATCAGTGCCGGGATCATCAACCCCATCACCGGCCAGCGCCTAGCTGTGACCCCACAATTCGACCTTTTCTTGGACCATGCCATAAGAACATACACCGACATTGGCGCTGAACTTAAAACCACCTTCTTTATTCCAAAACCTATTGTCCGCGTCCTGCGGAACGCTGAAGAACTGGCACGCGCCCATCATTTGAACACCCTCCCGGCCGCTCAACCCTATATCGCAGGGATCCAGCCACAAGGGCATTACGGAACAGGGATCCATGACCCCTTTGGCACTCTTACCATTGCACAGGGAGGATATCTTCAGACGGCATTGCTATTAAAAGCTTTGCGTAAATATTTTACAGATAAGAACATGCTTAGAAATGAGCGCTTCTCCTACGACGATCTGACACTGACCGATAGCGATGTGCAGTGGCGATCACAGAAATTCGATGCCGTGATATTCTGCGAAGGTTTTCAGGCGCGGCAGAACCCCTGGTTCAAGGAGCTCTCTTATAATTTCGCCAAGGGCGAGATCATAAAGATCGCCTTCGGATCTGCCCCCTTGCCCGATGCCATCCTTTGCCAGCAGCAATGGTGCCTTCCCACAGAGGATGGCAGCTATCTGGCGGGTTCGACGTATGACCGTGCCAATATCAATACGCTACCGACAGAAGAAGGAGCGGCTGCCATTCTTCAGGGATTGAGTGATTTTATTTCTTCACCGGTGCAGATGATCGAACGCTATGCAGGGGTCCGTCCTGTCATGCTGGACCAAAAACCTGTGGTGGGAATGCATCCGTCGGTGCCGCGGGTGGGAATATTCAATGGATTTGCATCCAAAGGCATTTTGTGGGCACCTTATTACGCAGAGATGTTCGCAGAGAAACTTTGAGCTTCTTTGTTTACTTCTGGATCATGACGAATTGGTCGGCTGCAGCAAAAGCCTGTGCATCGTCCTTGTACAGGCTGATGAAGACCTGCCACTCCTTGGGGGCAGCGGTGAATAGAATGCCTCCCTTGTCCTTCTCCTCTACAAAAGATATCTTAACAGCACCGGCCTTGGCCTGCTCGGCCAGCCAGGTATAATTCAAAGGAATGAAAACAAGCCTCTTGGGCTCATCCACAAGCTTGAACAACAAGTGGGACGGCTTGTCTTTTCCATTGTCCATGGCCATATCCGCAAAAAGCTGACCATCCACCTTGAAGAAAATGAGTGCCCCCTCATTCTTCGCCCGCCCCTTGTCCATGGAATAGATCCTGTTGCCCTTGATCTGCATGGGAACGCGCACTTCCTTGCCTTCCGCGTTCGCATCTACCCCATACCACATGCCATTGAGCTTTGGCAGCTTGACGACGGAATCCTTGGTATAGAACGGATTGAGCGAACCTTTGATACAGCCGGAACATAAAAGGACGGCGGCGAACAAAATGAATAATTTACGCATATACCTGCATCTCCTTAATTGGACGACCCGGTCCCTATAGGTG
Organism: Candidatus Omnitrophota bacterium; assembly: GCA_043775535.1. Lineage (GTDB taxonomy): Bacteria > Omnitrophota > Gorgyraeia > Zapsychrales > Fredricksoniimonadaceae > JACQQW01. The sequence goes on along the minus strand of JAYVSG010000248.1, from coordinate 17,884 downwards.
CCTGTCGGATGGTACGGCATGTTTTTTCAAATCTTCGAGTTTCGTGAAATCGAGCGCGCTTTCATGGGTCGCTTCCAGGACAACTCCAGGGGCCGCGTCATTCTCAAAGGCTTCCTGCCAGCGCGGGGCGCATAAACACCACTGGTCCCCAGCGATCAGTCCCGGAAAATCCATTTCAGGATGCGGAGTCGAAAGATCATTGCCCGCCTTGAAGGAAAATTTCAAGAATTCATCGGTGACCCGGATACAGACCGTGTGGCTGCCGATATCCTCGACACTGGTGCGACAGGAACCATCCCGGAAGAACCCGGTCATGGGAAATTTGCAGCAGGGTTGAAGCTTCCCGCCCAATACATTTTGGGGATCAGACATGGTTTATTTTCCTTAAATAATTGCCGAATTGAACGCTTGCTCGACTATAGCAGGGTCCCAGCCATGATGCAAAAGGTCTTTTTTCAAGACCGCCAGCTGTTCCGGACCCTTGCCGCGGCGCAGTTCTTCCAGGATACCGGCATTGAATTTCTGCTGGGGGTTGAAACGCACGGACATCGGCCTCTCTTCGGTCGGCCTGTTCATGATAAAGGCAATGGTCGCCAGCAGCAATGGCAAGGCAATGACAAATAAGGACGAATACAAATTAAAGGATGATTGTGGTTTGAGCACATAAGGCAAGACCGTCAGGAAGGCATCCATCAGGAAATGCGCGGCAATGACCGTGACCAGGCCGAAACGCAGGTATGCGATCGCGAGAATGATCCCGAGCAAGGTGACCTCCACCCCGCGGAACCACATGGGAAAGATCTCATAGCCGGTATGCCCAAAGCCCCACATGACGGCGCTTAAGATGACCGCCAGGACGGTGCCTCCTCCATAGCGCTTGACCAGGTTTATGGCAAACAGGCGGAACATGATCTCTTCCGAGAAGGACGCATGGAAACCGATCAACACGGCGGTAAAGGCAGGGACAAGGGTCGTGGAAGCCTGGGTCAGCCAGGACAGCTCATCCCACACTCCCCAATAGGTATATCCGACATGGAAGATGACGCTCTGGGCGCCGAGCACGATCGCCGCCACCACATATCCCATACACAAATCTTGGGCCATGGGTCGGGTGAAGAACGATGATAATATTGCACTTAAAAAACCCCTGGCCTTACTCGCGGGACTGTTCTCAAAACGCAAAGCCTCTCCGGTCAGCCCGGGCAAGACAAAGGCCAAGACCAAAAAGAAAGATGTCACAATGCTCTGCATAAAAGCCCTGAGCAGGTAATCCGCGAATGATTGCGAGGTCGGGTAATTGTAGAAAAAATACTGCTGTCCATTGACGGTCTCAATACACATGAATAAAAACAATGCCAATCCCACCCCGACGTAGAAACGCTTGACCACCCGCGGAACAAAATGATGCTTGCGGTTGACGATCAGCATGATGGCAAGGGTCAACAGGGCCAAATAGATCATCCGGAACACCATGGTCAGGTTCTGCCCGGTCTGTTTCAGGTTATCAACATAGCGATCAAAACCCTCCGGAATATCGAAACGGCCCTTATTGAAGGCCAGGATATCCGTCCCTGAAACCACGACCGACGTCAACAGTTTGGCGCTTCCCCCGCCCTTTGCCTTGTCCCAAGGGACATCGACTCCTTTGCGTTCCCAACTAAAAGTGTACTCGGTGCGGTTGTCCAGTTTTCGCAGGTCTTCGTCACGGGGGGCGTATCGGGAAGGATCAAAGGCAAATTTGCGCTTTAAGAAATCCACCGCGTATTGGCGGGACGTTTCTTTGTCGACAAGGGGACGTGCCGCGGTCGCTTCAAGATCATCCCCAAAACGGAAAACCTCTCCGGTGCGGGAGCTGATGACGACCTTGATCTCGCGCCGTTCATTCTCCTTGAAGAAACGCACCGACCAATAGAACAGCTCATACCCAACCTCATCCAGAAATTTAGCTGCCTGCTCCGTCCCCAGGGTCTTTTGCAAATAACGGTCCGCACCGTCATCCAGACCGAACACCGCCGCGGACTGGTAGCCCGTCAGATCGACAAGCTTATTCTTAACAATGTATTCACGGGCAATAGAAAGGGCCTTCTTTTGGTCAATGGAAAGGTCGATAGCCTGGTAACGCGGCATGGAAAAGAAATACCACAGGAAGGTGGAAGCAATCGCCAGGGCGATCCAGAGGAAAAGCTCAAAACGTTTCAGGTCAGGTCTCATATCGCATTCTTAATGATGTATTGGACCTGGGCATCGCTTAGGTCCGGATAGACAGGGATGGAAACAGCTTGGGCCATGAGCTTGTCGGCGGCCGGACATTCGGCAGTCTTGACATAATGATGCAATGGTTTAAAAACGGGGATGGAAACATCAACGCCCTTATTGTGCAGCTTCTTTAGAAAAGCTTTCTGCCCCGGTGAAACCTTGACCACATAACGGTAATAAATGTGGTCCTGCCCTGCGGCTTTATATGGCACGGTGACGCCGGAACCCTTAAAGGCTTGGTCATACGCTGCCGCGATCTTTTTGCGCCGCGCAATGAAGGCAGGCAGGCGCGCAAGCTGGCTTGAACCCAATGCTGCCTGCAGATCGGTCATCTTATAATTATACCGCACCTTACTGTCGACAGGACTGTCGTATTCCCGCAGGTCCCTCACCTTGTCGAGCAGCTTGGTGTTGTTCGATAAGATCATCCCACCTTCACCCGTCGTCAGAAGCTTGGTCGCATAGAATGAACACACGGAGAGGACCCCGAAGGAACCTGCCTTGCGGCCTCCATATGCGGCGCCAAGGCTTTGCGCGCAATCCTCAATAACAGGCACATCCAGGGCAGCCAAGGCCTTCATATCCGCGGCCTGACCAAACATATGCGGCACAATGAGGGCTTTTGTTTTCTTGGTCAATTGCCTGCGCGCCGACTCCATAGTGATATTAAAATGATCAAGGCCGACATCGGCGATCTTGGGCGTGGCGCCGGTATACAGAACGGCATTTAAAAGTGCGGAACATACGTAGGACGGGATGATCACCTCATCACCGGTACCGACCCCCAGCGCCAACAAAGACAGGTGCAAGGCACTTGTCCCCGAATTGACCGCAACCCCGGCTTTGACGCCGATATAACGGCCCAGCTCACGCTCGAAAGCTTCGACCTTCCTGCCTTGGGCCAAATGGCCGCTCTTAAGGACCGCGCTGACAGCCGCAAGGTCTGCGGCATGGATGGAAGGCTTGGAATGCGGAATGGCCATGGGTTACATGTCCAATTTCAAGTAGCGGACAGCCTTGAAGCCTTCCGCATACTGCACCTTGGCCTGGAAACCACGGAAATTGGCCATGGCCCTGACTCCTTCGAGCATTTTCTGGCCGGCGGGAAAATTGCGGCTGACCTGGGATTCAAAAGCACCGATGATGTTCAACTTCTGCTCCAACACATCCTCGATATCAACAAAAATGTCCGGCTGGAAATTCTGTGAGGTGTAGTCTTCGTAAAACAGCACACGCTTATTGTAGCGTGTGGCGGAAATGATGCATTGGGCAAGTGCCCGGTGGTCCTGGTGCGAATCCTCGGAATAGTTAAGGTATATCTCATACGGCTTGACGCGGGCCACTACGGACTCAATGAAATCAACCGACTTCTTGCTCACTTCAAATCTCGTATCCACCCAATCGCCCCAGATCAATTCCTTGACTCCCAGACGCCGGGCCGCTTCCTCCTGCTCCCTCTTCCTGATCTTGGGATCTCCGGCTTCCTGACCCTCACTTAGAACACAAACATACACATGATTGCCTGCCTTGACATGTTTGCACAAGGTCCCTGCGCAACCAAGCTCGATATCGTCGGGATGCGCACCAAATGCCAGGATATTGCGTTCCATTACCTTCCTCCAGTTAACAACGCCAAACTCTCAGCCCCGCAGTTGAATAACAGGTCTGTGGTGGATAAATGCGAGATGAAACCTTCGTCGTTCCTGTGCGTCCACATCTGCCTGTAAGCCGGATGCGCATATTTCTGCACAATGATCTCGATGCCGTTGGCGGTGAAGGGTTCATGTTCCAGGTATTTTTCACCGCCCTCACCGGACAAATATGTCCGTGCATCAAAATGCTTGCACAGGTCGACCAGGCGCAGGACCGTGTGTTCCGTGGCCTCATATTCCGAAGCCAGCACCACCCTGGTCTTGATGCCCAAGAGTTCCATGAAGACACGGATGAAACGCACATTCAGGTCGGAAAGGTTCTCCCACTCCTGGCCCAGCACCTGCTGGAAATATGGGAAATACTGCTCAAAATATGGGGTCTTGCAATAATTCAGTTCAATGGCCTTCAAATGGTCCACCCGCCAGGTCTCTTTATTGTTGATCCTGGTCTCATTGATCTTCTGGCCAAAATCATGCAAAACAGGGACGGTGAGCCATTGCCAGCCCTGGGCTGTCCGGATGCGGTTGCGGTTCTGCCACTCGTTCTTCTTGAACTGCACATTGTCCAGCAGGACAAAAACATCGGCCCGGCTGATCTTGTCAAAATAACCCAGCCAGGGTAAGTATTGCGGCTGATGGATTGTAACGATCATAGCTGCATATAATGTATCAAATTTCACAAAGATGCTGACAATCTTTATAAAAAATCTTAAAATCAATTCGTGAAGGAAACTCTGTTCCATTGGCTTGACCAGGTATGCTTTTCAGGTGAGACCGCCATCATCATGTACCATGGCTTCACCGATAAGGCAAATGACCCCCTCAACTACCACGGCAAACACCTTCATATCTCCACCTTTCTTGAGCAGGCAGAACATCTCAAAAAACACTATAACGTCGTTCCTCTAACCCAATTCCTGCAGCATTGCAAGGAAGGAACTCCGCCACCCCGCCGATCAGTCGTACTGACTTTTGACGATGGGTATGCTTCCAATTATATCCTGGCCTACCCTATCCTAAAACGCTTCAAGTTACCCGCCAGCATCTTCCTGACCACTGATTTCATCGAACAAAAGAACTTCATCTGGGCCAATCGTGTCGAATACAGCCTATTGACCACTGAGAATACATCGATTGAGATCCAAATAGGATCCAAAAAGACACTATTCACCTTAGCAAGCATAGAAGAACGTCACAATGCGATCCAATCCGTCAAAGAGAACCTCAGGCCGCTTGGTATCAAGGAACAAGAACGGATCACGGCAGGGCTGGAGGGATCAGCGGGCAGGAAATTGACATTCGAACAGAAAACAACCCCCGCCATCCATAAACCCATGGATTGGGGACAGGTCAAGGAAATGGTCCAGTGCGGACTGGTCACGGCCGGGGCCCACACATGTTCGCACGCGATCCTAAGCCAATGCAGCCCGGAAGAACTTGCGGAAGAGATCTCAATACCTAAAAAGCTTATCGAACAAAAACTTAACGTGGCCTGCGAATTATTTTGCTACCCGTATGGCGGCACAGGAACATTCAATGAACTAACAACCACAGCACTTAAACATCATGGTTATTCCTGCGCCCTTACGACCTTAAACGGGACCAATCACCTAAGCACAGACCCCTTCTTTATCAAACGATTAGGAACTTCCAACCACCAAACGATGGAGCAATTCCGCAATAATCTCCTTAGCTCCCATAAAAGACTTCGCGCGCTAAGAAAAAAGATGTTTTAGGCGCCAAATAACCGCCCTTGGAAAATAATTCCATAGAAAAGAAGACCGCGAGGGGTAGACCTCAAAGGTGCGGTTGCGCCGAAACACATTGGCAAACCGCCCCTTGTACGCATCCTTACCTATCCCCATATCAAACTCATCAAAACCACGAACCTGCGCTTGCTCAAGCACTTCCTGCAGCAAGACCTGACCAACTGAGAAAGCCGCCAGTTCGACCTCATAACATGGTTTATACCAAATGAATTTACGGCCAAGGCTGAAGCCCAGGTGATAGGCCGCAGGCCTTCCCTGCCATTTGAGCATGCTGAAAGTGATCCATCCTTGGGGCAATTCCTCTACAATCTTCCTGTAAAATGCCTTATTATCCTCGTTTTTAAAAAGGCTAGGCCAGGCAGTCCCCTCCCACCGATGGATATGCTGATCGAAGTAGTCCTCCAGGTGTGGCCGGATCCCGGAAGCCTCCGTCAAATGCAGGACCTCATATGTCCCATTCTTGCGTAAATGCTCCCGGTATTTATGCAGCCTCTTCTTATTCAGGACCTTCTGTGTATACCCCACATCCTGTTTAAAAAGAAGGACGCTCGCATTCTCCCGAGAAACAACACAAGATTGACGCTTAAACAAAGGCCCATCCTTGAAATACGCTGACAATGTGGAATCTTCTGGGACATTCTGCAGGCAGATCAGGTCCCATTCAGAACGCAAACTAAGAATATGCGCCCAGATGCTTGGGATGATCTCCGAACAGCGCAAAGGGCAGATGATATCTGAATAATCAGACCGCGCAGCGGCCATGAATCTCAAGACCCTGCGGCCATTCTCATGACGTAGTACCAGCGGAAGGATGGCAAGCAGCTCATCACCTTCCCGGGCACAGACGATAAAAAGACCATCTTTAGGCGCATAGGTCTCTGCGGCGACCATGTTCCAAGCGTAGGTTTGGTACACCGTGTGTGAGGGGTCCTTGGAAAGCAACGCAGCCCACCGTTCCACACCTATCTTCTTAATATCTTTCTCAACGTAAACATTCATCATAAAGCAGCTCTATGTCCCTGACCATTTTCCAAAGATCAAATCGATGCGTTACTGCTGCTCTTGCACGTCCACCCATAGCCTCACGTAAAACCCTATCCTTACCGATCCTGATCATGGCAGATGCAAGGGCATCTGCATCACCCGGGGCAACGATCAAACCATTCTGCCCATCTTCGATCAATTCTGGAACACCACCGACCTTGGTGGCAATGACCGGCTTACCCTGGACCATCGCTTCTAATATCACCCGCCCCATGCCCTCATTCAATGAGGCAAGGACAAAGACATCCATCACCCTAATAAAGATCTCCGGCTGCTTCTGAAACCCGGTGAAGGTCACCTTATCTGCTATCCCCAATTGAACACATTGAAGCCTTAGCTTCTCCGCCTCACTTCCATCTCCAACGAGGAACAAATGGCTTTGCGGGCATTGCTTGACGACCAGGGCCATGGCATCCAACAGGTATTTCGTCCCCTTTACAGGGTCAAGTCGGGCCACAGACCCAAAGATCAGCTCGCCAGGTGGAACAACAAAGGGTACCGGATCCGGACCAACCTGCGCATTGATGTCAATGCCGCTTGAAATGGTGACGAATTTCTGCGCCGGAGCGATCTTTAATTCCACATGCTCCGTCTTGCCACGCTCGGTCAAGGTGATGATCCTGTCGGTAATGATGGCCGCTGCCCGCTCTGTCCAAATAAAGATGCGTGTCTTAATCCTGCCAAAATATCCATAAAAAATGTGCCCATGCGGAGTGTGGACAATGCACCTCACCCCCGCCCATTTGGCAGCCCAACGCCCCAATATTCCCGCCTTTGAAGAATGGGTGTGCACAACATCGAAGTTCTGGGCCTTGATGAATCGATGCAGCCGGAAGAATGCTGCGAAGTCTTTGACAGGGGATATCTCCCGTTGAAGCTCAGGCATGAATAGGTGATTGACTCCCCTGTTATTTAACAAGGACGCAATGCTACCGTCAGGGTCTACAGTACAGCCGCTAATGAGGAACACATCAAACCTTGACCTGTCCAGACGGCTGACCGTTTCAATGGTATTGGTGGATGAGCCTCCCGGATCGAGCCGGGTGATGATATGGAGAACCTTGATCATAGGCCTTGCATCAATTCCATGACTTCATCCTTGAACAAATGCAGATCAAAGGATGCTATGGCCCGCTTCCTGCCCTGTTCACCCAACTGCACGGCGCGGGGCTGGTCCTGCAAAAGCGCGATGACCGCATCCGCAGCTGCCTGGACATCCAACGGATCGACCAGGATGCCAGAGCAGCCATCTTCCACAGCTTCCACCACGCCCCCGGAACGGCCCGCAACCACCGGCTTACCGCAGGCATTGGCTTCCAGAAAGACAAACCCAAAACCCTCCACATCCTCTTCCTGGATATTTCGGCTTAACATCACAAAAACATCACAGCTTTTATATAGCTTAAAGACCTCCTCGTGGTCCACGCTCCCGAGAAAGATGACCTGCATGTCTAGGTCATACTGGTCTACCATACCCCTTAATTGCCGTTCATACGGACCGCGTCCAACGATCAAGTACACCGCATCGGGAACTTCCAGGAGGATGGACGCCATGGCATCGATCATAATATCATTGCCTTTACGCTCGACCAACCTGTTCACACTTAAGATCACCTTCTTATTGCGCAGCCCGTAACGGTCAACCACGTCGGAAGTATCGACATTGCGGCCAAAGGCCTTTACATCCACCTTGGGATACAGCAGCCTGATCTTTTTCTCATCCACACCTAATTCAAGCAGCTTGCCTTTGGTGTAATGGCTATTGCACACGACTTTAAACGCATTCTTCAAGATGCACTTGAGAAGCCATTTGATCGGCAGGAATTTCTGGTACGCCAGGATATCAGCTGAATGTGTATAAACAATGTATGGCTTCTTGAGCAGCTTTTTTAGGACAAGGCCGATGATGCCGGTTGAAAGCACATGGCCGCAATGGACACATTCGATCTTTTCCCTGAATATAATGGGGATGCTATAAAAAAATGGCAAAACGATCTTGCAGATCTTTTCTAGAATAGGAATGGTAAAAAGGTACTCCCTGCGCAGGATGTTAAGGTTCTGGGCCTGGTCGAAATCCTCATACCCCTCGCAAACAGGCGCCAAAATAACCACTTCTCCATTAGGGAAGGCGTGGGAAAGATTGAAATAATAATTGGATTGCCCCCCAAGGATAGGGGGAAAATCATTTACAATAAGCAGTGATTTCATAGGTGTTATGGTTTATCCTATTATCAATGAGACGGCCATTCCTATTAATAGCTGGTTTCATCTGCCTGCAATTGATGATCGCAGCATATTTCCACCCGCAGGAGAATCCCGTAGGCTTGGGCTCAGACGGCTATGAGTACTGGGAGCTATCCACCAGCCTCATGCAAGGGAAAGGATTCTCGTACACCGGAACTGATCACCATCCCTCCACCACCCGCGCACCCTTTTATCCATTGCTCCTGTCGTGGTTACGGCTGATCTGGGACTCCCCTTGGTCTGCGATCATTCTAAACAATATTGCCTATATCGGCATTTGTATTTATGGATTTTTGCTTGGGGACATATTACTGAGCAGCAAGAGAATGCGCTTGATCTATGATTTCCTCTTGGTATTCTCGCCCCTATATTTCGTTCGATGGGGAATAGGATCGGATCTCTGTGCCTCATTCTTTATAACTGCCCTTACCTACCATGCCTTAAGGAAGAGCCTCATTCCCTCATGCCTCTTTGCCTCAGCAGCCATCCTGACTAGAAGCAATCTCATTGCCTATGCGGCAGCACTACTTATCGCCCAACTTACCTGCAGCCTTCTAACGAAAGACCGGAAAGCCTTCATACACAGCATGCTAATTTTATGCGCCATCAGCGTCGCCTTGGGAGGATGGGCCCTGCGCAACAAGGAATTGACGGGAACATGGACCCTTTCAACCCAGGGCGGTCCTGTGCTCTATACCGTACATATGCTCTATACCGGATATGGGGATCCTGGTCTCAAGGAACGGCTACTCTTAAACGCCATCAACGAAGGGAAAACCTATTCCCAAGCTGAAGTGGCCGTTGATAAAGAATTAAAGGAGATCGTTCAAGCCCACTTTCACTCGCATCCCGACCTTCTAGTGAAACAATGGATCAACGGGGCCCGCACACTGTTCTTCTTTTCATATTTTGACATTTCGGATGCGATTAGTCTTTTGCAACGACCCTGGACAGAGCGCCTGGCCTTTGTCAACTCATCAAGCTCTGAATATCAACACGAAGCACTTTTCAATATTTCACGTCTCTATAAATGGCTCCTTGCCTCAGGATTCTTCGGATGCGCCATTCTTATGATCATCCAAAAACCGAAAGAACCAGGATTATGGATCGTATACACGGCGGCAATGACCGGCATTCTACTTACTGCGATCTATACCGGAGCTGCTGGTGACCGCCTGCGACTACCTTTCAACGCACCGATCCTGATCTATGCCCTGCTCTTCTGGGCTTCAGCAAAAACGCTCTTAAAAAGATCATAGGTTCTTCGGGCGATCACAGCAGCATCATAATCCTTCACCCTCACCATGCCATTGGCAATCAAGCGGCTTTTGAATACAGGATCTTGAAGTATTTGTTTCACCGCAGCTGCGATCTGCCCAGCATCTTTAGGATCGACCAAGATCCCGGCATCTTTGACCACTTCCGGTACGGAAGTGGTATTTGATGCAACAACGGGAACCCCGCAAGCCATGGCTTCGACCAAGGGAAGGCCAAAACCCTCATACAAGGTCGGCATCACAAAAACCTGGGCATTCGCATACAGCAGGTGGGGAGAATCCGCATCTGTAACCTTTCCAATAAATACAACCCTGCCCTCCAACCCATTTGCCCTGACCAGATCGACCAAGGCAGGATACTCATGCTCCTTGGGACCTGCCAACACCAATCTTAGGTCAGGGAATGCAGGGGCTATCTTGGTGAATGCAAGGATCAAGGTATTAATGTTCTTATGTGCTTTAAAATTACCGACATATAACAAATACGGGCCTTGAACTCGACTAGGACCATCCCCCTTGAAATAATTATCCCCAACGCTCAAATGGACTACGGCGATCTTCTTGGGATCCGTGCCGTAGACTTTGCGGATATCCTCTTTTGAATATCCAGAGCAGGTCAATACCTTGTCAGATACCGCAATGCATGCGCTCCCAAAGATCCTGTAATATGCCCTGGCAAAAAAGGGCATCCTGTCATGGTATGGCTGAAAAAGAAGGTACATCAGGTCTAGGACGGCACTGACCGTTGGACAATTCTTGGTCAATGGGACCTTATAGTAGGGTGAATAGAAGATATCGATCTTTTCATTCTTAATGGCAGCTGGCAAATGCCATTGGTCCCAAATAAAGGTGATGGCAGGCGGAATGACAACGTTAACGACCTTTGGGCCAAAATCAACGGGGATCTTTCGTGTTGAAAAAAGGACACAGCTATCCCCATCGCCAAACGTTGGGAAGTGACAAAGAAAATTTGCCAGGGCCCGGCCTATGCCTGTATACACCCCACCCTCGATCTCCCGCGCATCGATCCCAAGCCGCATCGACCCCCCTTTTATTTTCCAAATTCCAAACGCAAAGCCAGCGCTCTTGGCAATCCCGCATCAAGGATAGCCTTCTGAGCCTTCTTGATGTCATACCAAACACGCCTGATCTCTATCGTTCTCAAAAGCGTATCGTAGATGGCAAAACTAGCCATGGGATTGGCATCGCGTGGCTGGCCCACACTTCCCACGTTAACGATGTATTTCAATTCCGGGGACATTTCGACCTCCAGGCTCACCTCTTCAAAAGTATGCTCCCCCCGCTGCAGGAAGATCCCGGGGACATGGGTATGTCCCACGAAGCAAACGGGCGCTTCAAGAAGCATAAAACTTTCATAGGCCCTTGAAACACTGGACATATAATTGAATTTACCAGGATCCTTAAGCGACGCATGGGCCAAGGCATAGTCCGTATGCTTCACTACCAAGGGAAGTTTATTCAAGTACTCAATATCATCAAAACTCACCTGACTGCGGGTCCATACGACCGCCGCCCGTCCATCCTCTGTAAAATATGATGGGTCAACACGCCCTGAAACAGCCCAATCATGATTACCAGCAACAGTGTCAGCTCTCAATAGCTTTACTGCCTCAAGGCATTGCTGCGGGGAAGCCCCATAACCAACCGTGTCCCCGGCACACAGAAACTTATCTGCCTTGAGCTTGAGGCATTCACCCAAGACGCTTTCGAGCGCCTCCAAATTACCATGGATATCTGAGATAATCGCGTAACGCATGTAGCCATTCCCTTTCAAGGATCACATTTGACACAAATAATACAACCAACGGTCCTGATCACAAGGTTCGCCGTCAATTTCCAGCCCTGTACTCTCCGAGAAGATACGAACATTGGTGAAACCCTGCTCTTTTAACACCTTCGATTGGTGCGCCGGATCTATATAATATGTCAAGGAACTGAAACCCTCCCCACCATCACGGACGATCGCGTATCCCTGCTTCTTGGCGGTGTCCAAGCATGCCTTGACCTCATTTCTCCTTCGCAGCAACTTGAGCTGGTGGAATAGGTTCAGGCAAACAGGCACATTTAGATATCGAGGCAAATACCGTAGATTATGCGATGAAAAAAACAACGAACCTCCTGGACTTCCCACACGGCGTATTTCTTTCAAGGCCTTTGAACGGTCTTCATTACCGGAATAATCAAGCCCATTGAAACTGAACAACACGAGATCAAATGAAGCATCCTTGAATTGGGGCATGGAGCGGGCATCACCCTCACTGAATGATGCTATCATGGTTGGAAAAGCTTGCCTACATGCCTGAACCATGTTAGCCGACAGATCAATGCCTGTATACGACTTGACCAAGGGGGAAAAATGGTACGCTGTACGCCCCGCCCCAACCCCTAGATCCAACATTCGCATATGGCAAAGGCGGGCACGAAGAATATCCAGCACCGTTCTTTCTGCGGCGTGAAGATCTCGCGCGATCGAATATGACTTCACCACACGCGGGGCATTATAGACCTTCCTGTTCAGGGCATCGATATTCAAACCACCGCTCCTGTTATCAATCCTGAATACATCTGTGCAGTCATCGCCGTATTGCGCACAATATCAAAATCCCTCTCGGCGGTCTCCCTGGCTTTCCTACCCAACATTTCACGGCGGCCAACATTGTCCAACAAAGAAATGACCGCAAGGACAAAGGTATGCATATCCCCAGGAGGGACAAGTACGCCACTAATACCGTCATCGATCAGTTCAGGGTTGCCGCCATCATTCATGGCAACGATCGGCTTCCCCATGGCCATAGCCTCCATCACAGATCGGCTGCAAGCATCCTTCTGTGTAACATGGCAGCAGACATCAAAAGAGGACAGGAAAGGACGCACATCTTCCTGATATCCGGTAAAGGTCAAATGGTCCTTGAGCCCTGCCCGGTCAGCTTTATATCTTAATTGGGCCATACGTCCACAGGAGTCAGATTCAAATTCTCCACCAACAATATAAAAAGAGACCTCAGGCCTGCGCTCGCGGATAATAGCTGCCGCTTCGATAAAACGTTCAACCCCGCGCCTGGGAGACAGATTACTCACTATGCCAACCTTCAAAGCCTTCGCATCTGTAAAACTGCCCGCTTCATGGAAACGTTTAAGATTCACGCCATTAAGCACCACCTTGACCTTGGGAGGCAAACCCCCGTTCAAAATGAACCGCTTCGCAACCGCATTGGAATTACAGATCACGCGATCCGGCAGGAACAGCAAACGCTTGGTGACGTCCTGTTCATCGCCCATAGGGATATTACGCTCATGCCATATGACTGGAACCTTCAATATGCGTCCAACCAAGGAACTTAGGATATTATTCCGCGGACCGTAGGAATGGATAAGGCGTATATTGTTCTGCTTTACGAACTTCCACAAAAAAGTGAATGCCTGAAAGAAACCGGAAATACTAACTGCGCTGAAACTAGGGAAGGCGTAGATGAATATCCGGACCCCTAACTTCCTGGCTGCACGGACAAGGTCGCCGTTGCCCGGCACCAAAAGGAAGAGGTCAAAGCGGTCCTTGTCCAGATTCTCCCAAAGATTAAGGAGGCTCTGCTCTCCGCCGCTGATGTCAACATTATTATGGATATACAAGATATTGTTCTTAGCGATCATGTTTGCCCAGGCATTCCTCATAGACCTGCTCAATAGAAGACACCATCACCCTGGCATCAAAATGCCCGTTGAAGTCGTTGGTTGCCCGACTGGACAGTCGTTGGCGTTTGGCCGTATCCATGATGAGCCCTTCAATTGAGGCGGCCAGAGCCGAAACATCACGCGCGGGCACCAAGACCCCATTGATCCCATCTTGGATCAATTCTGGAACGCCACCAACCTTACTGGCAATAACGGCAGGACCATAAGCCATTGCCTCCATCACCGATACGGGTAAACCTTCACGTTCAACTGAAGGCAGGACAAAAATATCACTGTCCGCCAGAAGATCCGGAACATCGGCACGCACACCCAAGAACTCCACACAGTGCCCCAACCCCTCTTCATCAACGATCTTCTTAAGCTTCCCATCCAATGGCCCTTCCCCAACGATCCTGCAAATGATCGACGGATACCGCTTATGCAGCAGTGACATAGCTAGTAATAGCACCTCATGGCCTTTATTGGGCAACAAACTCCCGACAGAGATGACCACAGGCACAGCCGTCACACGGGGCCTTGTCTGGCGCCGCGTTATGCCGTTATGGACAATCAAGGTCTTCCTGCCGTCAATATGCTCATGCCCAACAACAAAATCCCGTACATTTCCAGAAACACAAAGGATGCGGTCCGTAAATTGGGCCAGGACCCATTCTACACAAAGATTGATCCTGCTGTAATGCCAGTAGGTGCTGTGCACATGGTTGATGCACACCTTCACACCCGCCATCTTGGCCGCAACCCTCCCTATGGTCGCTGCAAAATAGACGTGCGTGTGGAGGATATCAACCCGCGCCTCTTTTAATAAACGCGCAAGCTTGAGGATATTGAAAATATTATGGTAACTGGAGATCCCCAACACCCTGACAACAATGCCCTGTGCCCTATATTCATCGACGAGCTTTCCACCACGGTCAACACACCAGATTTCCGCATCGAATCTTTGGCTGTCCAAACCAGAAACGATCTCACCGGCAACTTTTTCCAAGCCGCCCCCCAGTTCAAACCACTCCAAGAGATGGACAACCTTGGCTTTCATTATTTCCTGGCTACCGCCACAAGATTCTTGTCGAGATTCTGAGGGACGGTATAGTCGAGCATGTAATAGAGGAATTTAACGGCCCTGTGTGAAAGCCTCACCATGATCAAACGGATAAGGTTGGGCAAACTCCGGACCGGGATCTTCCTTGGCGGAAGCATGGCCACCTGCTTGAATCCGGAGATCCCAAGCACTTGTTCAATGCTCTTACCGGTGAAGCCGACTTCATGGGTGAAATCATTGTAACGGGCATCTAGGCCTAATGGATTGCTCATATTAGGCACCCTCATAATGAAGATGCCCCCAACCTTTAAGGCATCCCTGACCAACTCCAAATACGGCAACAATTCCTGTTTTGGGATATGCTCCATCACATCATGGGCAGAGATCAGATCGTACACTCCCTTTTTATCTGCAAGGAAATTACGCCCATCCGCAAGCTCCACCCGATCACTGACATGCTGCCTGCAATACTCCACCTGCTGCGACGATATGTCCACCCCATAAAAATTGGTATAACCCTTGTTCCGTAAATGATACAGGAAATCCCCGATCCCGCAGCCCAGGTCTAGTATCCTCGCCTGCTTATCCACAGGCAGCAGGTCCTCATAATCGCGCTCAAAGGCTTCGGACGCTTTCAGCAATTGCCCTTCCGAGAGGATATTCCCCTTCTTATAACTGGTCTCAAGATAATCATCGAACAGTTTTTTCCTATAATCACTGCCCATACCCATGCCCCCTTGTCCCCAATCCCAGGTCAATGATCGACCGGATACGATGTTCGTATGTATGCGCTTTGCGAACTTCATGATAACCGTTCTCAGCGATCATCCTGCGCTCATCTTCATGCGCCAGATAATATTCGATCTTTGTACGCAGGTCCTGAGGGCCGTCAAAAAATACAAGATGCTGACCATCCTTGAATAATCCCTGCACATCCCTCTGGCGATCGGTCAAAACAAAGACCCCGCAAGCCATGGCCTCGAATAATTTGGGACTAACCTGGTGGCAAGGCACCAATGGGTCCTCGTAATGCACGACTATGGCGATCTTGGCTGCATTATAAACCTTGACCCACTGGTCATAATTCATCTTAATATCCGTGGCCATCGCCTTAAGGGGGGACTGCAGGGGTAATTTATTCCAATAAGGTCCCCAAATACCAAGGTTTAGATCAGCAATGCCTTCCAAGACCCGCGCACGATTAGGATAATATGAACCGACAAAAACAACATCACAGGACCATAATTGCCGGTCTGTAGCGGTCAATTCCAGCTTGGTGTGCATGCTCGGATCACAGGCAAACGGAAGCCAGGAAGCGCTCCCCAACCCCTTAGCCTTGAAAATATCCAACGCCTCGGTGCCCGCACAGTATAAATGGCCGTAATTTGGCGCAGCATCCAGGATATTCTTGAAATCGATCGGCACATCCGTAGTCCACAGAACGATCTTTATGCCAATCCTTGAGATCCCTGATACCGTTTCCGGCAAGACCCTATGGCCGCCAACTACCAGGCACAGATCAGGCCTAAGAGACTTGGCTCGATGGACAAGCGCTTTATTCAACCTAGCCAAGTCCCATTTATGCAGGTAAGGGAACGCAGCCCTAATGCTTCCCGGAAGGATAAAATCACGGTCATCAAAAGAGAACAGTTCATGGCCAAGCGCCTTGACCGCCTGCTCCCGGTAAAAGACCGTGTTCGTAAAATTCGGGTTATGGTAGGCCACCAACAATATCTTCATTTGCTGAAAATACCTCTCACGGCACCCCTGGCTTTATCTAACCAAAGGTCCCTCTTGGACTTGAATACCTTGAACGAAACATAGTGGCGTACATGGTCCGAGAAACGCTCTTTGAAACCCTCCCTGCCCAAGGAAAAGTCAAATTCATCATATCCATGTTCCACCGCAAACAATAAGAGCTCCCTGATCAAGACATTACCCGGCGAATGTTTTGCCAAGGCATGGTCAAAGGAAGGTTTATACCAGATCAATTTCTTTCTATGTGACAGTCCAAAATGAAAAGCGATCGGCACCCCATTTGAATGAAGGGCCGTGAACACCAAGGAGCCAGAAGACGATAGCCGATCAACAAGGGCTTTATAAAAATCCTGATTCTGCGCATCATAAAAAAGGCTTTGGGCCCCTTTCTTAGACCATCGCTCCATGTGCTGTTTGAAGAAGGCGTCCAGGTAAGGTCGGATATCTGCCGCTTCCCTATGGTGGGTGACCTTGTATCCGCCTTTCTGAGAAAAGAAATTGAATGGACGCCCTAAGAACTTATGGTCGATCTTTGCACGGACATTAGCCCGGTCCGCATCAAAAACAAGGGAAGGAGCCTCGGAACGCGCATAATCCACAACATACACGCCATGAGAGGCAGCTGCCGATCTCAATGCATTAATGGTCATGGAACCCTCAGGGATAAGGTCCAACGCCATCGCGTCCCAAGAATGCTGCTGCTCCATCAAAAAAACAAGCATCCCTTCCAAGACAGCTGTATCTCCACGGCGATAGACAAGATCCCCATGATCCGAACGTCCCGTACCTATGAATTTAAGTATCCTCAGGGCGCCTTTACGAACGATCATCAGCGGCGCGATCCCGGCAATGCCTTCTGGCCCTTCTGCAATCACCAAGAACAATTCCGCTTTTCGACGAATGGTTGACATCAGCGCCTGATGCCATCCATAGGTCAAGAAAATGGCTGGATCAGAAGCGCCTTGTACAAGGCGTTCCCATTGCTTGCCATCGACCTTTCCCCAATTATGTTCTAAAAAGAACCGCATTCTTGACCGATCTTAAGAAACGCCCCGTAGCGGAGAGGGTCCTCTTGAAACCAGGCATTCCCCCGCTGTTATGTATATTCAATCGCTTGAGCTCGTATCTGTCCTG
>JAYVSG010000247.1:0-3177 GCA_043775535.1 Candidatus Omnitrophota bacterium | reverse complement strand
ATGGGGGAGGTGCGCCGGCCTTATTTTTTACGGGTAACATTGATGATGTCCGTATTTTTAACCGAGCTCTAACGCCACAGGAGATCAATTCCATTTATTTGGCCGGGAAGCCGCGGGCCGTGTTGCGGGGAGCGCGCCTCAACAACATCAAGGTGCGTTGAACGTCGAATTCACCGACGAGAATTATAATTATGTAAAATATTTGTAAATTTATATTGATTTTTACGTGATTTCTGCATTGGCCTGAAAAACGGCTCTTTTGACCTCTCTATTTTTTTAAACACCTGCCAAAATAGTTCAAACTTTCATTGAGTCCTTCCAACCATCAAATACAATAGTATTTGCGTGCGCGAATATTATAAATTGTATAGAACATTGACTATTAGTATTAGTACTAATAGTCCCGCGATGACTTTTATATTATCTAGACTATATAAGCAATTTATATTATCCCTCGCTGGGGCCTTATTACTGTCTTCAAATGCCCTTGCCGCCGGCCTTGTCATCCCCGCTAATTGTACCGTAGATGTTGCTTCCTGCGCCTTGGTCGTCCCCGGCGACATCACCAATGCTGGTACGCTTAATAGCGCGGCTGGTTCGATCACGCTTTCCGGCAGCTGGCTGAATTCCGGTACGTTCAGCGCGGGTACGGGCACGGTCACCTTTAGTGCGGCAGGCGGCACGCAGGTGTTGAATACCGGCGGCCTGGCCAATGCTTTTTACAATCTCACGCACACCGGCGCATCCACCGTTTCTGTTTCGACCAATCTTGTCGACATCAACAATAACTTTACGAATACTTCAGGCACATTCAACGCCAACAGCCTGAACCTGACCGTTGGAAAGGATTGGAACAATACCGGCACCTACACGCCGGGTACGAACAGTGTGACCTTTGACGGGACCGGTCAGACCATTTCCGGGACGACCACGTTCTACGATTTTACCAAGAACACTGCGGTCCCGGACACGTTCACATTTTCCGCCAACGGTGCGGAAGAGCAGACCGTCACCCACCGCTTACGGATGACGGGTGCGCTGGGGAATATATTGACCCTGCAAAAGACCGGTGCCAATCCCCAGGCCAATCTGAAATTGCAGGCGGGGGGCGTGCAGAGCCTTCAGTACCTGGATGTGCATGATAATCATGCGACCGGACTGACCTTGGTGGGCGGGGGGACTTCCACCGGGACCAATACCACCAATTGGGCTTTCGGTAATGTTACCCTGACCTGGACCGGTATTTCTTCAAATGATTGGGACGATCCGTTCAACTGGGACTTGGGCCTGGTGCCTGCTCCCGGTGATACGGCCATCATTCCGCCTGTCGGCGGTACGATCATTTATCAACCCACCTTGTCCACGAATGTGACG
The DNA here is from genome assembly GCA_043775535.1 of Candidatus Omnitrophota bacterium. Classification (GTDB taxonomy): domain Bacteria; phylum Omnitrophota; class Gorgyraeia; order Zapsychrales; family Fredricksoniimonadaceae; genus JACQQW01. Next base: position 1,803 of record JAYVSG010000247.1, on the reverse strand, counting down.
GTGGGGAATTTGACGATCAATGCTGCTGCGGTGCTGACACTGGCGGGTAAGAACCTGACCGTGTCCACGACCTTTGCCAACAGCGGTAATGTGAATCTCAAGGGTACGGAAACCATCAACATTACGCAGGACACCGTCAATCCGGGAACGTTCACCTATGTGGGTACGAATACGGGTGCCACCATCACCATCCGGGATTTCGGTGCATCGGATTATTACAACCTGGTGATCAATGATGTCAACGGCACGCCGGACACCTTTATCACCAATGCCGCGCTGACCCTGACGGGTAGTTTGACCGTCACGGCAAGCACGATGAATATCGCGACCAACAGCAATGCGCTGGTGGTGCCTGCTAATTTAACTGTCAATGGCGGCACCTTGACCGCGACCACGGGAACCATTGACGTGGGTGGGAATGTGACCATCTCGATCGGCACCTTGACCGCGCCTTCCGGTACGACCAATGCTTCGTTCACGGTCGCGGGCAATTGGACTCATTCCGGCGGCACCTTCACACATTCCAGCGGTAAGGTGAATTTCGATGGTACGGGGCAAAGCATCCTGGGTTCGACCACGTTCTACCAATTGCGCAAGGTGGTCGCGGCGGCAGACAGCCTGACCTTTGGCGGGGGCGCCACACAAACCGTGGCGGGTGACCTGACCTTGTCCGGCGCGGCAGGTCAATTGCTGTCCTTGGAAAGTTCCACTTCACCGGCCCAGGCCAATCTTACCCTGCAGGCGGGAGGGACACAGTCCATTAACTTTGTGGATGTGCAGGACAATAATGCTGGCGGCGGTCTGCAGCTGGTCGCGCGCAGTTCGTCGGTCAATTCGGGCAACAACACCAACTGGATCTTCGGCGGCACCACCATCACTTGGACCGGCACGACCTCCACGGATTGGGACACGCAATCGAACTGGGACAAAGGTCTTGTGCCCGGCGTCGATGATACGGCGATCATTGCCAATGTGGGCAATCAACCGGCGACCCTTGCAACGAACATCCCGTTGACCGCCTTGACCGTCAACGCAGGAGCCACGGTCAGCCTCAACGGAAAGAACCTGACCGTCTCCGGTACTTTGACCAATAACGGCACGGTCACGCGCTTCGGCAATGAGACCATGACCTTTGGCACCATGGACACTGATTCCGGCACCTTTATCTACACCGGCAATGGGGACGGCACCCAGAATACCTACACGCTTATGGATTTTGGCGCCGATGATTATTTTAATTTGACCATCAACGACATCAATGCCACTCCGGCGAACCGGGACATTTTTGTGACCAATGCGAACCTGAAGGTCAATGGGGCCCTTACGGTTTCCGGCGGGACCTTGAATACATCAACGAATTCTAACGGCCTTGTCCTCGCCGGGAATTTGACTGTCTCCGGTGGCACATATACGGCAACCAACAGCACCATCGATGCCAACGGCAGCGTCACCATATCCAGCGGAACCTTCACGGCACCGTCATCCACCGCCAATACAGGATTTACGGTCGCGGGCAATTGGGCGCATAGCGGAGGGACCTTCACGCATTCAAGCGGTAAGGTCACCTTGGATGGGACGGGGCAGAGCATTACGGGCGACACCACCTTTGCTCAATTGCGTAAAGTTGTCGCGGCCGCAGACACCCTGACCTTTGGCGCCGCTGCCACGCAAACCGTTTCTGTCGACCTGACCATGGGAGGGGCAGTGGGGCAGTTGCTGAGCATACGCAGCAATTCATCACCGATCCAGGGTAAGATCACCCTGCAGCCCGGCGCCACACAGGCCATTGCCCATGTGGATGTC
>JAYVSG010000246.1:0-6427 GCA_043775535.1 Candidatus Omnitrophota bacterium | reverse complement strand
CATTGTCCGTGGAGGGGGAGTTTATTGTCGATGACAGGCAGGTGTTCGATCAAATGGCCGAAGGAGGCATTGCTCAAGAATTGGAAAAGGTTTCATTATCCGCAGAAGCTTTTGAGCGGACCATTGAACAGCTTAAACTTGATGATCAAGCCATGGCCTCCGGTCCCGGCGGTATCGATCTTAACGCTGTTGATAAGGATCTGGAGGTTAAAATTGATTCGTCCGTGCGCGGGAGCGGGATCCGTTTTAACATCGACCCTGCCAAGCTCGAAGAACTGCGCAATGCCCAGGGCTTCACGCCCACCATCACCGATGTCAAGCCGCTGGTTGACTTGAATGCCTTTCTTGGTATAATGCCCCCATCATGAACAGAGAATTCTATATCGGTCTTGCCCAAAAAAGCCTTGCCGGCGAAGAGCTGGATGATGCGGTGTGCAGCCGCATCCTCTCCGACGCTTCCGTAGGGCTTTTGCCGCTTTTGGATGCTGCCTTCGAAGTGCGTAAGACCTATCACAGCAATCAGGTGCGGGTGCATATCCTCAACAATGCCCAGAATGGCCATTGTCCGGAAGACTGCCATTATTGCGCCCAGGCTAAGTCATCCAAGGCGGATATCGAAGAATACGGCATCAAGCCCGATGCTGAGATCCTGGCTGAGGCACGTCAGGCCTATTCTAAAGGTGCGTCTTGTTATTGCATGGTCTTTGCCGGCCGCAGTGCGTCCCAAGGGCGCATCGACCGTCTGACCCGCGTCATCGAACAGATCAAGCAGGAATTCCCGGGTAAGGATGTTTGTGTTTCCACCGGTTTTGTGAGCAATGACGGGGCAGTGGCCTTGAAAAAAGCGGGGCTTGACCGTTTGAACCACAATCTCAATACGTCGGAATCCAATTATCCCAATATCTGTACCACCCATACCTACATGGATCGTTTGAACACCCTCTTCGCTGCCCGTCAGGCCGGCCTCAAATTATGCTCCGGCATGATCGTCGGCATGGGGGAGAAGAACAAGGACATCATCGAGGTGGCCAAGCAGTTGAGGGCGTTGAAGGCTGAGTCCATTCCGGTCAATTTGCTCGTGCCCATCGAGGGCAATCAATTGCCGGTGGACCCCGATATGACCCCCGAATTCTGCCTGCGCGTCCTGTGCCTGTTCCGTTTCCTGAACCCCAAGGCGGAGATCCGTGTTGCTGCCGGGCGTGAGATCAATCTGCGTTCCATGGAAGTCATGGCCCTGTATCCGGCGAATTCCCTGTTCCTGCAGGGGTATTTGAACGCCAAGGGCGCGGATAATGTAAAGACCTTGCGCATGATCAAGGATGCGGGATTTGAAATTTTGTCCGAACTTGATATAATGAAAGTGTTGGGACAAGAGGAAGTAAAGCGCACAGACCTGACGGATGGTTCCAGGGTGCTTTTGAAGGACCTGAAGGACTTGAGACCTGCTTTAAAGAGTTAACGCCCGCCATAGTTTCTTTTGTTTTCCCCTTGTCAAACCCCTTGGCAATGCTATAGTAATAAAAATTGTTATTTTTCCACCTTCACTTATTCCAAACACAAAGAGGTCAGTATGTCAGTTGAGAAACGCTCGGTCACACGGTTTGAGCTGCTCATGGATGCCGGTTTCGGGGCCCAAAAAGCTGGGGATATCCTGCTGCAGGCTTTTGTTACCTTGGGCAAATTCGTTTATGTGGAGCCCATGATCCCTGCGGAGATCTCGCCCCCGGCGCGTTCCCGTCCGGCATTATCGGGTGTTATCATCCGCATTGCGGATTTCGACGTCACCAACATAGGTAACGACACCGACTTGATCCTGGCGTCCCACGAGATCGTTCTCGACCGCCGTCTTGACGACGGGGAATACAATTCCAAATGCCTCATCCTTTTGGATATGGGCGACCGTGAGAACAATCCGGATTCCTATGAAATGGTATTAAAGCGCTGCACCAAGGAAGGTTTAAGCGTCATCCCCTTTGAAGTGGACGCGGCATCCCAGACCATTGTCAAGGAAATGGGCGGCAAGGGCCAGAACATGTATTATCTGGGCATGCTCGCCTATATTTATGCCATGGACGAGGAGACCGTTAAGCAAGAGATCGTCAAGACCTTCGGCAAGAAGCTGAAACCGGAGATCATGGACAAGAACATCGCCCTGTACCACAACGGCTATGAGCTGGCGAAAGAAAAGGTCCTCTTCCGTTACCATGTGGACCACAAGCCGCGTGAAGGGGAGAAGATCCTGATCGACGGCAATACGTCATTATCATTAGGCATCATCGACGCCGGGATCAAGCTCTACTCCGGTTATCCCATCACACCGGCCTCATCGGTCATGCACACCTTGGCCAAAGTGTTCCCGTCCTACGGCGGTTCCGTGCACCAGGCGGAAGACGAGATCGCGGCCATCGGTACGGCCATCGGTTCTTATTACGGCGGCGTCCCGTCCATCACGGCGACCTCGGGCCCTGGGTTGTCCTTGAAACAGGAATTCATCGGCTACGCGCAGGCGGCGGAGATCCCGGTCATTATCCTCGATGTGCAGCGTTCCGGCCCGTCGACGGGTATGCCCACCAAGACCGAGCAATCGGACCTGCAGGCGGTGGTCTTCGGTTCTCACGGGGATTACACCAAGGTCGTCATCAGTGTTTCCAACGTCATCGACTGTTTTTACGCACCGCATATGGCGCGTTACCTGGCGGAGAAATTGCGTTTACCTGTCTTTATCATGAGCGATTTCCAGACGGCCAACAGCTACAAGGTCATCACCAAGCCCAAGGTCCTGGTCATGCAGAATGTGGACGATATCCCGGACATGGTCCTGAATCGTTTTCGCATCAACCGTCTCCCTAAGGACATTGAAATGGTGCGCACCCTGCAAAGCACGCCGGGCACCGAAGGCGGCATGCGCCGTGTCACCGGTTTGAATTCAGACAAGCAGGGCAAGGTTAATTATTTTTCCGGCACCAACCACAAAGGGCATGAGATCCGTAATGAGAAGATCCACCATGTGCGCCGCGCGCTGACCCGCCCGGAAATGTTCGGTGAAGATTCAGGCGACCTATTGATCGTCGGATGGGGTTCCACCCGCGGGGCGATCGAAGAGGCTGTCAGCGTTTGCCGCAAAGAAGGCATCAAGGTGGCAGGCATGAACCTTCGTGTCGTTTACCCGTTACCCTTGACCTTGAAAGAGGATTTTGCAAAGTTCAAGAAGGTCGTAACGGTTGAAGTTGCCTATGGGGACGCCTTGAAGCCGTCGCCGCTGGCATTCTTCTTAAGGGCAGAGACCCTGGTCGATGTTAAACCGATGATGTCTGAAGCCACCGGCCGTCCGGTGCGCCCCAGCAAGATCATAGAGAAAGTCAAGGCCTGCCTCAGCTGAGGCAGTCACGGTATCATATTTGCAATAGGATAACCAGGAGGTCTCAACAATGAGTACCGAAACATTAACAACACCGGCTCCGGGCAATGTCCCGGTCACCATAAAAGACCTCAATACCGAGAACCCGCGCTGGTGCGCCGGTTGCGGCGACTTTGGCATCATCATGGGCCTGAAGCGTTTTATCGTCGAGCGCCAGCTCCAGCCGGCCATGACGGTCAATGTTTCCGGCATCGGCTGTTCCGGCCGTGCCCCGAATTATTTCAATACCTATGGTGTCCATTCCATCCACGGACGCCCCATCACCGTGGCCCTGGGATTGGCCCTGTCCCGTCCGGACCTGAACCTGTTCGTGCATGCCGGCGACGGCGATTCGCTCTCGATCGGCGGTAACCATCTCATGCACGGCATCAACAAGAATTTCAAGTGCGTGTATCTGATGTACGACAATGAGGTCTATGCCCTGACCAAGAACCAAACATCACCGACGACCCGCAAGGACCATCCGACCAACACCCAGCCGCAGGGGACCTTCCTGAACCCGATCAATCCATTGACTGTGGCCATGGGCTTGGGTGCGTCCTTTGTTGCTTCGACGGCGGACTGGATCCCGGACCATTTGACCAATACCATGAAGGCGGCGTTCGACCATCCGGGTTTTGCCTTTGTGCATATTTCCCAGCGCTGCCCGCATTTTGACCCTAACAATTTCGATCACAAGACCTCGTCCTGGTTCTCGTTCCTTAAGCATGCCAACGGCATTGAAGCGGACCGCCGCCTCGCCGAAAAGACGGAAGTGCTGGAGCATGACCCATCCGATATGATGGGAGGCTTCAAGTACGCCGCTGCGGAACGTAGGTATTTCGGTCTGTTCTACCAGAACAAGAGCAAGCCGCGTTACGACGAGATCCTGCATAACCTGGTCAAGAACGCACCGAAGAAGGATCCTATGAAGATCCTCGATGCGTATTTGATCTGATCTTAGGTATATGGAAGATCTAATTATCATTGGTTCCGGTCCGGCCGGACACACGGCCGCCATTTACGCGGCCCGTGCCAATTTAAAGCCCCTGATGTTCGAGGGTATGTTCGCTGCCGGTGTTGCGGCGGGCGGCCAGCTGACCACGACGACTGAAGTCGAGAATTTCCCCGGCTACATGCACATTACAGGTCCGGCGCTCATGGATAAGATGCGTGAGCAATCGGCTGCGTGCGGTACCCGCATCCTCACCGAAACAGTTGATTCCGTCGATCTTTCCAAACGTCCGTTCAGGCTCATGGCTGCAGGCAAGGAATATACGGCCAAGGCCCTGATCATTGCCACGGGAGCCACGGCCAAGCGCATGGACCTCCCGGGTGAAGAGAGATTGTGGCAAAAGGGTGTTTCCGCCTGCGCGGTCTGCGATGGGGCGCTTCCGTTCTTCCGTAACAAGGTACTGGTCGTTGTCGGCGGGGGAGATTCGGCCGTGGAAGAGGCGACCCATTTGACCAAGTTTGCCTCCAAGGTCATCATGCTTGTCAGGCGTGATGTCTTACGCGCGTCCAAGGTGATGCAGGAGAGGGCCCGCCAGAACGCCAAGATCGAGATCAAGTACAATGCCGTGCCCGTGGAGATCCTCGGTGAGAAGTCGGTGACGGGCATCATGGTTCAGGATACAAAGACCGAAGCCGTTTCCTTGCTTGATGCCGGCGGTCTTTTTTACGCCATCGGGCATGTGCCGAACACGTCTTTCCTGGAAGGCCAGCTCGACCTGGATGAGACCGGTTATATTAAGACAATTCCTGGCACCACCAATACCTCGGTTGAAGGAGTATTTGCCGCCGGTGATGTGCAGGATAAGGTCTACCGTCAGGCCATTACTTCGGCTGGCACCGGCTGCATGGCCGCCCTGGACGCCGAACGTTTTTTATCTGAACACGCCTGATCTTCTAATCCAAGAGACACTGTATGATCACTATCCGCAAATCCAAAGAACGCGGTCACGCCGAGCATGGTTGGCTTGAGAGCTACCATTCCTTTTCTTTTTCGGATTATTATGATCCCAAGTTCATGGGTTTCCGTACCTTGCGCGTTATTAATGAGGACTGGGTTGCACCTGCTGAAGGTTTCGGGGCCCATCCCCATAAGGACATGGAGATCCTGACCTATATCATCGAAGGGCAGTTGAAACACAAGGACAGCATGGGGCATGAAAGTGTGATCAAGGCCGGGGACGTGCAGAAAATGAGCGCGGGCAGCGGCATCAAGCACAGCGAATTCAATGCATCCGACAAGGAAACCGTCCACCTCCTGCAGATATGGATAGTCCCTGCCAAAACAGGTATTCAGCCGACCTACCAGGAAAAGTCATTGGAGGACCAGGAAGGCCTGCAGGCCATCCCCATCACCTTTGAGCAGGATGTTCAGGTCTATCGGGGGCAGTTGAAAGAGTCGGCGGGCCATGTCTTGAAGGCGGGACGCGGGGCTTGGGTGCAAGTGGTCAAAGGGACCATGGAGCTTAACGGCAAGGCACTGGAGCAGGGGGATGCTGCCGCAGTTGAAGAGGAGAAGGAATTGGTATTCACACCGAAAGGAAGCGTTGAATTCCTGCTTTTTGATTTGAAATAGGGAATAAAATGCTAAATTATATATATGGATTTTAAGAACAACACCATCAATGCCTATTTGGAACAATTGTCCCGCAAAGAGCCGGTCCCCGGCGGTGGTTCTGCCGCTGCCTTGACCGCTGCCTTGGGTGCCGGGCTCATTTCCATGGTTGCCAATTATTCCATCGGACGCAAAACCAATACGCCTGCGGTCGATAAAAAACTGGCGGTCATCCTTAAGGCCAGTGAGACCATGCGCAAGCGCCTGCTTGAACTGACCACCCTGGATTCACAGGCCTATTTGAAGATCGTTGCGGCGCGCCAGCTCGATGCCAAGGCCCAGAAAAAGGCATCTAGGGAGGCGGCTGCGGTCGGCAAGGAAGTGTGCCGCTTATGCTACAAAGCTTTGGACCTGACGCCGTTCCTGGTGGCCCGTGGCAATCCTTATTTGATCAGCGACATTGA
>JAYVSG010000245.1:0-16531 GCA_043775535.1 Candidatus Omnitrophota bacterium | reverse complement strand
TGAACGCACCGTTGGCACGCAGCAGCTCAACCTTTCCTCCGTCGATGCGAGCCTGCCAGCCATGGGTGAACGAATCATTATAGACAAGCATGCTGCGCTGGTTAAAATTAGTCCTGAACGCCGTACGGTTGACATCAAAATGCGTAATATCCAATTCTTCCGACGGTCCAGCCACCGCCCTGCCCCCTCCACCCGACCCATCATAGATGTATACCTTATATTTGGCATAGGCGGCGATGGCCTCCTCGCCCTTTTCCTGTGCCAGAGCAAAGGTCCAGCGGGCAGCGGCCTGCGGGTAACCCACCCGGGCAGGCGCGTCCGTCATGCTCATCGCATACCAGAAATCCTCATAGGGCACGAACTGGTAGATGCGGCAGGCGCTGGTCGCGGCTTTTTCCGGGCGCACCCAGGCAAAGACCGGCGTCACATGCGCCGACGGTAAAACGCACTTGAATTCTGCCGCGTTCCTGCTGTATGCCGACATCACCGCGATCGGCTGCAGGACCAGAAGCGCGGCAAAGGCCGCCATCCATAGGGCAGTCTTCTGACGGGCGATCCCCAAATAATAAAGAACGAACAAGGCCGCGCTGAGTGCCAGCGTCACATAAGCAACAGGCATGACCCCGTCGTAACGGTACAACAAGAACGCTGCCGCCGTATGCCCGGAGACAATGGCAACGATCACCAATTTCTTGCGGCCGATGTCCTTGGGGTCAAGGGCAAGCATGACCTGCAATTGTTTAAGCGCGAATAAAATGGCCAACGGAACAAGGAACGCCCCCAGGAAGAACAAGTTGCGGAAATAACTGAAGAAGAACACATGGTCATAAAGTAACCTGTGCAGCGGCGAGGATGCCCCTGCTGCGACTAGGCCGATCGCGACCATCATCCCTGCCAGCAGCACATTGAGGCGATCAAATTTAAAGAACAGCGACAAGGCCAGGAGCAGGTACATCCACACGGGGACAAAGAACAGGGAATCGGAACCATAGGTGATCTTGTCTAAATGCGCGAACAAATATCCGATGTCGAAACGTTCACCAAGCCCGCCGCTCCTCGCGATCTCCTCATAGATCATGCCGCCCTGATGTCCCATGGTGCGGTCATAACATTCCTGGGCCGATGAATACTGACAATGGCGGCCAGGCGATACCGAATCCCCGCTCGCATCCAGCAATTTATAGGAAAGGAGCGGACCTGCGGCAGCCAGGAGGCCGATCGCACAGATCAAGGCCAGCCACGGATGTGTTTTGACAAAACGGCCCTTATGGACAATAAAATCCCATGCCTGACGCGGGTATAGGCCTGCGGCCAAGACCATGAAGATGGCCAACACCGTCAGGAAATAGAACGGCAGGTAGGCGCTTAAGACCACCATCAGGGAAAAGGTCGTACCCAGAAAACTTCCCTTGCTCTGCGTCCGGCTGAAACACAGGGTAAAATAAAAATACCAGATGGCAGGCACCGTGATCTCAAGGAAGGTCAATTGGGTGAACATGGACAGGCCAAAGCTTGAGAATAGAAGCGCCACATAGGCCAGCCAGGCCAGGCCCTTGTCCTTGAAGATCTCCCGGGCCAGAAAATAAAAACCGGCGCAGCCGATCAGGAAATAGGCGACCATGTACACTGTGAAACCACTGCTGTAATTGACGCCCAAAAGTTTAAGCGCGGGAACCAGTTGCGTTACGGGGTTAAAGAGATTACAGATGGATGCGGCATAAAAAGGACGCCCCAAGGTGACAAAGGGCTCCCACAAAGGAACCACACCGTTGAGCATATTATTGAAGTAATACTTGGCGACACCATAGATGGTATTGGTGTCCATATTAAAAGGTATGTTGCCGGAAAGGAAATCGCGGGTCAGGAAGAGCCAGAGACAGGCGGGCAAAACGAATTTAACAAGACGAAACATGGCATAATTATAAAGATATTGATATAATTACGCAATGCGTCTTTTATATCTCCTCCTCACCGTCTTGGTCGGCCTTCTCTTTAATCTGCCTTACCATAATTTCCAAGATTACCTGGCCCAAGGCGACCATGGCCGCGACCTGTATGCCGCCCAGGCCGTTTTGGCCGGGGACATGCCTTATAAAGATTTCTGGTGGGTCTACGGGCCGCTCATGCCGTATTATTATGCCGCCTTCTTCAAAATGTTCGGCGTGCAGATCACAAGCGTCCTTTTAGGGAAGATCCTCCTCAATACAGCGGCCGGCGCCTTCTTCTTCCTGGCCTTATGGGAATTATTCCCGGGCTTCTTGGCCTTCATGGGCGCGGTGTGGTTCATTGTCTTCCACCAGGATTTCTTCTTCACCTACAACCATGCCGGCGGCATCGCGCTCTTGATGGCTGCCATCTGGATGCATGTCAGTTATATCCGCACTCCCTGGATGAAATATGCCTGGACCGCGCTCTTCGGGATATTTGTGTTGGGGCTGGTCAAGATCAATTTTGCCATAACGACCCTCGTGATGACCTTGGCCTTGGTCGCGGTCAAGGACCTCCTGGACCGCACCAGCTTCCAGACCAGGCAAAAACGAGCCTTCTATGCCTGCGCCCTCTTCTTCATCCCCGTATGCTGGGTCGGCGTTTATTCCTTCTTCATCCACGGCCTCACGCCCGCCGAGGTGCGCCAATGCCTTCCCTACCTGGGAGGCGATGAACCGTACAACAGCCTCAACCCGCTGCAGACCCTTTTTGCCCTCAAGCAGATCATCCTGAAAAGCATCACCACCGACTGGGTCAGTCTTGGATTTTGTTTTGTCATCCTCTTATGCACGGTGCGCACCCTCTACACGCTGTTCCATAAGCAAACGGAATCTGGTGAACGCAAGGCGCTTGGCCTACTCTTGGTCTATGCCGTGATCTTTTATTTCCTCAACCAGCATGAATTCCTGAAAAGCGGCGTGTTCTACCGCACCTTCTGGGCACAGCCGTTGAGCATGCTGCTGATGTTCACGGTGCTGGGCTACGGGACAAGTTTCAGGCGCACCAGCCGCGTACTGATATGCACGGCCCTGGTCATCATGGCGGGGATCGCCTTCTGGAACAATACCGAGAAAGTCAATGCGTACAAGAACCCCCAGCATTTGCTTGGGATGAACCGGACCAAGGTCTACGTCGGTAATGACCGGCTGTGGCTGCAGACCGTGGCGCTCACGACCAGGCAATTGAACACCCAGCTCATGCAGGGTGAACGGTTCCTGGCCCTGCCTTATGACTGCCTTTACTATTACCTCACGGACAAAAAATCCCCGACGCGGCAATTGATATTCTTCGACCACATCAAGATCCCGACGGAACAGGAACAACGGATCATCGCGGAATTGGAGAACAATGAGATCACCGCCGTCCTGGTCTCCAGCCGCCAGTCCGCCCATGAGACCGGCCTTGGGACCTTGGGCGTCACCTACTGCCCCCTGATCGCCCAATACATCAACACCAAATTCACGCCTACCGCCAAGATCGGCGACTGGGAGAATGAACCCGGCTGGGCCTGGAACCACGGCACCCTGTTGTTGAAAAGAAAACAATGAGCCCCCGCCGCATCTTCCTTATCCTGACCATCTTGGGCGCCGTCGCATTCGGCCTAGGTGAATTGCAATTCCATCCTTTATTGTCCCAGGGTGACCTGGGCCGCGACCTGTATTCCGCCCAGGAAGCCTTGCGCGGAAAATTACCCTACAAGGATTACTGGTGGGTCTACGGGCCGCTGATGCCGTATTATTTTGCCTTCTTCTATAAGCTCTTCGGCAGCACGGTCGGGAGCTTCCTCCTGGGCAAGGTGGTCCTGAAGGTCGCCTGTGCGGTACTCTTCTACCTCGGGGCACGCACCCTGATCGCTCCTTCCGTGGCCTTCCTCGCGGCCATGTGGTTCACACAATCCCAACAGGATTTCTTCTTTACCTTCAACCATATCGGCGGCATTGCCGCGCAAATGGCCATTGTCTTCTTGCTCTTCTCCTATATCCAAGAACAACGCATGCGTCTCTTGTGGTGGACCATCCCGACTATCTTCCTCTATTGCCTCATCAAGATCAATTTCGGGCTGGCTGCGCTCGCCATCACCTTTATATCGACGGCCGGGATCGATTGCGTCAACAAAAACCCATTGACCGCTGAAAAGAAAAAATTCTATGCCATCCTGCTGGGCGGAATTCCCCTGGTCGTTGGCCTGATCTACTGGCTCTTATTGAAAGACATCCCCTTTTATGCGGTGCGCCAGTGCCTGCCGTATTTCGGGGATGACCAGCCCTACCATTATTCGCCGTCGGTCACCATCCCCTATTTCTTCACGCAGCATTGGCTGACCTTTGTGCACAGCTCGATCAATATGGCCGTCGGTATTGTGCTCCACAGCGCCACCCTGATCAGCGCCTTCCTTTTAGCCACAGGACGCATTGCCGGCCAACAGCGGAAAAAAATATTATTAGCCTTAGGCGTGCTCGGCATTTATTTCGTGCTCAATTTCCATGAATTCGTGGTCAGCGGCGTCTGGTACCGCACCTTCTGGTCCCTGCCCTTCCTATTCATGTTCCATTTCCTCATGATGGCAACTGCCTTTAGCGTCTTTCCGGCGCTGCTGCGGCGCGCAGTCTGGTCCGGCTTCGGGGCACTTTTGACGATCGGTCTCCTGGCGTCATTCTTTTCCCCGCAACAGCAGCACATATCCCCGCGCTTTTTAAACAGCCCCAAGGGACAGGTCTGGGTGGGCAATGAATTCGAATGGACGTATACGGTCAATACGGTCACAAAATTCCTCGACCAGAATCTTAAAGAAGACGAGACCTTCTTTGCCCTGCCCTATGACTGCATCTACTACTTCCTGACAGGCAAGGAAAGTCCCACGCGGCAAACCATTTTCTTCGACCACATCAAGATATCCAGGGAACAGGAGATCGGGATCATTAAGGAATTGGTGGCCAAGAAGGTGCCGTACGTGATCCTGTCCAACCGCATGAATTCCACGGAAACCGGATTGGGGACCTTCGGAAAGACCTACTGCCCGCTGATCTCAGCGTATATCGCGGATAACTATGTTCCGGTAACCCGTATCGGAGGCAATTGGGAACAAGAGCCCGGCTGGGGCAATAATCACGGCGTCCTCATCCTCAAGAAGAAATAAAAAACCCACCGCAAGTTTTCCAACCGGCGGAGGGCTTCACAGTATTCATATTCCCCAATAATTTATTTATGCTTCAAAAGGTCCCTGATCTCCGTCAACAAAAGCTCCTCCTTGGAGGGTACGACAGGCTCGGACGGGGCGGCGGCTTCTTTTTTCTTGAGCGCATTCATGCCCTTGACGATCATGAAGATCGCGAAGGCCACGATGGTGAAACTGATCATCGCATTCAGGAAAAGGCCGTACTTCAAGGTGACCGCCGGGCTTGCGCCTTCCGCGGCCTTCATGATCCATTCACGGTTGCTGAAATCAATCCCGCCGACCATCACGCCGAGCGGAGGCATCATGACATCCTTAACGGCAGAATCCACGATCTTGCCGAACGCGGCACCGATGATGATACCAACGGCCATGTCCATAACATTGCCCTTTAAGGCGAACTGCTTGAATTCTTCGACTAATCCTTTCATGACCCCTCCTTATTTATACAACACTGCATTTACTTAGAACGCATACTCGATCGAAGACATCAGCGTCGTATCATTCTTCTTCGCGCCGCTGGCCGGAGCTGAATTGAACTCATCGATGAACGACAGTTTCCAGCTAAGCGTCTCGCTCAGCGGATTGACCAGGGAAGTCTCCGAACGCAGGCGATAATCCGCGAACGATTCCAGGGAGGGATACATGGTCAAGTCTTCGCTGATCTTGGACTTCCCGAACAAGGTCTTGTCCACATAGTAATGCGGCATCAAGGTCAGGTTGCCCGTCGCTTTGACATCGGTGAGATTATAATTCGTATACTCATAACCCAGGCCTAGGTCAAATTCGGACTTGGACAGATCGCCCTCCCAGAACCAATACCCGATACCAACGGCCGGCAGGATGCGGTAATCCACATTAGCGAATTTATCATGGGTAATTTCAACGGAGCGGGTGTTGAACCAGGAGGACCCTTCCCCTAAACGATAATCGCTTTGGGCTTTACCAAAGAATTTTTGGGTCGTCATGCGGCTGTTGCTGGACGCATAATCCAGGGAACCTTTAACCAGCCATTCACTGCGGTCTTTCTTATATTTTGAATTGAGGGATATGTTGGCGGCGGCCGTCTTGGTGTTGCCGTTGGTGGTGTTGTACCCGGCAGAGACCTTATGTTCCCACGCCTTGGGAACTTTTGCCGCAGCCGCTTCGACCACGGGTGCGGGGGCTTCCACAACGACCATATCTTTATTGATGCTGATCTCACCCAAAAGTTCTGTTTTGACCTTCAGGAAACCGTTCGCATCTTCCAGGATCTCACCGCTGATGCGATCGCCGTTCTTCAAGTTAACAACGCCGGCCCATGCGGATTGCGTCAGGATAAAACCCAAGACCAAGGTGCCTGCAAAGGACCTTTTCATTGCCTCTCCCTAGATGCTTATCGGCTGTACAAATAAAAAGCCACCTTAGGTTAAGGCGGCTTTTTATATTTAAACGGGGCCGACGAGACTCGAACTCGCGGTCTTCAGCGTGACAAGCTGATGTGTTAACCAACTACACCACGGCCCCAAATGACTCTAGATAACTTTTTTCCAAATACGCTAACAAGAATTTGGGTGCCTGTGCCGGGATGCTGCAATGAGGGCCGACCCCAAACTCCTTTAATAAACATTCTCCAGTGCTGCGTGCATCCTCAAGAAGTTCATAATTCTACGCAAAGGAGGCCTGAATGTCAAGAACTCTATAGCACCCAATAGGTTCATTATCCTTCTTTGTTATCCAGCGCATCCTGCAAATAACCCAGCACGATCTTAATCATTCCTTTAACCTTATCATTACAATTCTTAAATAAAAGAAATTCCAAGGCCTCGTCACCGTATTTCCTGATTGGATCACTTATCAATGAATGTATGAATGATTGTGACGCCCTATCTATCTGCTCAAAATTCAAGACCACGGCACTTCTCTTTTCTAATTCAGGCATAATATCATTAATCCGTATATCTTTCCCGATATCCTTGTTCTCGGCAAAATCTTTATTGCCAGTACGTTCATAAATATTGATCTGTTTCATATGAATTTCGGCTTCTTATGCTGGGTTTTTGTTTTTCTTAATTTGTAATACGTTTCTCTAATAGCGTCAAGCAATTCGGTATACTCTGTTGTTTGATCCAAGTTGATATCAACACCGACTAATGTGCCCTGCCAATATGGCAACTGATCTGTTTTGGTATGACGGTCCTCAAACGGGTCTGCATTAAGCTTCTTCTTATTCTTCGTTGTTAATAGTTTATAGAAGCCTTTGCCACTATATATAACAAAGAAATCCTGATTAAGCGCTGCTATGGATTTAATAAAGAAAAGCCCCGCCCCAGCATTTTGCGCAGTTCCTCCGGGGAGACTAGTTGTTCCGGTAATCCCGGGCCACAACGCCAATTGGATTGCCTCAAGGTCTGTTGCTGCCTGGTGAGAATGATTGATGGTCTTCTTGATTCCCTCCCCCGTATCAGCTATTCCTATTCGGATAGTATTGCTCTTTTCATAAAATTGAGCACATAAAATAGCCCCGTGCTTTGATGACGAGTGCTCTAAGACATTTCTTCCAAGTTCACTGATGATGTATCCAATTGTCTTGGCTTGTTCGGGGTCTGAATGAAGCAAGGGAATCATTTCTGTAATAAACTCTGCCAATTCGTCTGATGTGCGCACTTGTTTCAGCGGAATAAACCTTCCCTCGGCAGCATGCTCTTGAACGGTGGTGCCACAGGGGATGTTTAAGATTTTTAGAAGCCCCATCCTGACCAAATAGGTGCTGGATTTAGCCTCCAGTTTTCCGATATGAATATTCTCTGGTTTAATATTAAGTCCAAGGGCGGCAATCATGGATAAGACTAGGGGGTGAACTGATGTCCAGTGTGGATTTAAAGTAATGTCCAGACTATCGGGTCCACTAGGATCAAAGCTCCTTAAAAAAGGGTCTATATTTCCTAGAAAAGCGCTATTTGGAATGTGTATCTTCATAGGTTGAATATACCGGGATTCCCGGTAAAAATCAAGTAGATTTTACCGGGAATCCCGGTAAAATCTACAGCTGTGGAAAACGTAGGGGCTCGGAGTCCTCGACATCGTGGAATTTACCTCCGGATTCGAATTTCTCATAAATGGCCGTCCCATTGATCTCGCCGGTAATGTAAAAAACATACTTCCCCGGTCTGGTCGGCAGGAAATGACCTGTATAATGTCCTGCATCCTTCCACTTGGGATGGAACTTCAGTCCGAGCGCTGTCTTGGCATCATCACGCTGGACCCGCACCTCGAGGGTCTTCTCTAAGCCTTCCACCGGTTTCCCACCCTCCGCGACACGCAGGTCCACCCCATTCATCTGCCCGGCAAAGGCCGGCTCTTCTGCAAAACCCACCGTGAATTCGAATTTCTTCTCGACCATGCGCTTTTCGTGCGCGTGGGCGCAGGTACTGGTCACTGCGATCATGCCGACAATAAAGAATACCGATGCTCTTCTTACCATTTCCATTCCACACCTCCATAGTAGGCCCGGCCATTGCCCGGATTGAACACCGCATTGGTGTCCAGGCCGGCGGCATTATTGACAATTCCCGTCGAAGCCTTGTTTGTGAATGGGCATTCAAAGGTCAGGGTTGCTGGTTATTGCCGTACACATCGTCCTTGCTGAAACGGCCTTGTTCGCCGCGCACACCGATCTCCCAGGTGTGGCTTCTTTGGGCTTTGGTGGCCGGAAATTGCTAGACGCATCGAACAGCTCGGAGAAGGTCGGCGGCTCGAACCTGCCTTGGGATTGATCACACGGTAAATGCTGTGCCCGCTGTCATCACCGTTGTTAAAATAATAATCCGTGTTCCATCAGGACGCATAGCTTCCCTTCTTAAAAGATGGTGGATTCCCGCCTTTGCGGGAATGACGGATGATGAATGGGGTTTATGGCTATGCTTTGGGGACGTGGTCGAGAAATACGAGGAAAGGATTCTTATAGCAGAGATATTCTTCTTCAAAACTGCATGGGCTACGCA
Organism: Candidatus Omnitrophota bacterium; assembly: GCA_043775535.1. Classification (GTDB taxonomy): domain Bacteria; phylum Omnitrophota; class Gorgyraeia; order Zapsychrales; family Fredricksoniimonadaceae; genus JACQQW01. Next base: position 7,387 of record JAYVSG010000245.1, on the reverse strand, counting down.
GGTCCTGGGGGGATCATTTGGCGCATATGAATGCCTCCCCCAACCTTTTGCGCCGCATCTTGCGCACCGTGACCTGGTAGCCGTTGTGTTCGATCACTTCGCCGGGATGGGGCGCGCGTCCCAATTTCTTCTCGATCCAATCCGCGAATTTCAGACCCCACTCGTCCTCGCTCAATCCCCAGGAGCCAACCCCTGCGGTGTGCGCAAAGGTCGACATCAGGATGCCGCAGCCGATGATCCAGCCACCCGAATAGGTATGGATATAGGACGGCAGGCGGTCAAATTCATCCTCGATCTCACCGACGAGCTCTTCCATGATGTCTTCAAGCGTAACAATGCCGCCTAAGACCTCATCATTGGAAGTGACCAGCGCAATGTGCAATTTCTCCTGGATCATTTTCTCGAGCACCTGCGAAATGGGCGTTTGTCCGGCAAAGGTGTTCAACGGGCGCAGGATGCCCTTGATGCTGGGGTCCGACGGGTTGAGCTTCAGCGCAGCGATGATGTCCTTGAAATTGACATAGCCTTCGATCTTGCCATTAGCGCCAGCAACGGGAAAACGGGTATGCATGTCATTGTGGGCACGGATCAGAGCCTCGGAAAGGGAGACATCCGCCGGGATCATGGACACGTCCTTGATGGGGACCATGATCTCTTTGACCGGCCGGAAAGAAAATTGCGCCGCGGAAAGTACTATCTTCTCCTGGCGGGCGCCCAGAAGGCGGGAGGTGCGAGCCAGGGCCACGGCGGCGTTCAATTCGTGGAGCCCGGATGCCTGAGGGTCCTGTTTGTGCCGACGATCGACGAGCTCCATGAACTTCTTCACAATGGCTTCCAAAACAAAGATGACCGGATACCCGATGTGGGTCAGGACCTTCATGCCTGGGGACAAGGCTAGGCAGACGCGGGCCTGGTGCTTGATGGCATAGGTCTTGGGGATCAGCTCGGCAAAAATAATGGTGAAGATACTAAAAGGGATGATCAGGAATACCAACGCCAGCACGTCGGACAAAGGCTCTGAGATGCCAAAATGCTTGGTCAGGAAGGGGGAAAGGTATTCCCCGACGCCGGCCCCACCCACGGCAGCCGCGATCGAGCTCATCAGGGTCATGCCGACCTGGCACACCGCAAGGCTCGCCTCCATCCTGTCCTTCATGAACAAGGTCTCGGCAGCGCCTTTGCGCCGGGCCTGGGCCATGGTTTGCAGGGTGGTGCGGGAGATCGAAGCCAGGGCCATTTCATACGACGCGAAAAAAGAATTCACGCCCAGGGTGATGGCCATCACGATCAATTCATAACCGAACGTCATCGTACATCCTTAATATGCAGAAAAAATGGGCGGTGAAGGATTTGAACCCTCGGCCTATTGAATGTAAGTCAATTGCTCTAACCAGCTGAGCTAACCGCCCGTAAAGAAACCCTATTCTACTACTGTTTGTTCAATTTGCTATTAAATCTGCTGTAAGTGAAATAAACGATCAGGCCGATCACCAGCCATATCACCAGTCGCGCCCATGTTTCCCCGTCGAGCGAGGTCATCATGGCCAGGCAGACCAATATCCCCAGGAACGGGAACAGCGGGAAGCACGGCACGCGGTAGGGTCTGGGCAAGAGCGGCTGCGTGTAGCGCATCACCATGACCCCGGCGCAGACAATGATGAAGGCAAAGAGCGTGCCGATGGATGTCATGTGCCCCAGCTTCGAGATGGGGAAAAAACCGGCAAAAAAACTGACAAAGACCATGAACAACAGATTGGACCGCCAGGGCGTACGCCACTTGGGGTGGATCTCACAGAACATCTTAGGGAGAAGCCCGTCACGGGACATCGCATAAAAAACGCGCGATTGCCCCAGGAGCATGACCAGGATGACGGAGGTGAACCCGGCAATGATGCCAAGCTTGATCATCACCTGCAGCCATGGATACGGGGTCAGGTTGATGGCGGTCGCCACCGGTGCCGGGTCGCCCTTCATGGCCTGGTAATTGACCATGCCGGTCAAGACCCAGGCGAACAAAATGTAAAGGACCGTGCAAAGGGCCAGGGACCCAAGGATACCAATGGGGATGCCTTTGTGGGGCACCTTGCTTTCCTGCGCCGCAGTGGACACCGCATCAAAACCGATATAGGCAAAGAAGATGACGCCTGCCGCGCGCATCACACCACTCCAACCGAATTCACCGAAATGGCCGGTATTCTCCGGGATGAATGGATGGTGATTGGCCGGATTGATGTACTGGATACCGACGGAAATAAAGGTCAGGACCACCGCCAGTTTGATGACCACGATGATGGAATTGACCCAGGAAGCTTCCTTGATGCCGATCATGAGCAGGATGGAGATCATGACGATGATGAACATGGCCGGCACATTGATGATGCCGTGGGTGATGCTCCCGTCGGCCAGAGTGACCGTGTCAAAGGAACAGGCCATCAGGCGCGGGGGCAGGTGGATGCCGATATCATGCAGGAAGGAGCCCACGTAGCGTGACCAGCTCACCGCGACGACGGCGGAGGCCACCGCATATTCCAGCACCAGGTCCCAGCCGATGATCCAGGCGATCAACTCCCCCATGGTCGCATAACTATAGGTGTAGGCGCTTCCCGCAACAGGGATCATGGCAGCAAGCTCGCTGTAGCACATGCCCGCAAAAGCGCATCCGACCGCAGCGATAATGAAGGAAAGCACGACCGCCGGTCCCGCATGTTCGGAGGCGGCAATGCCGGTCAGGGAGAACAGTCCCGCACCGATGATGGCGCCGATACCCAGTGACACAAGACTCCAGGATCCGAGCGTGCGGTTGAGCGTGTGCTCCCCGCCTTCGGAAGCGGCAATGATCTGATTGATTGGCTTCTTCACAAAAAGATTCATTTGCGTACCTCCTTAAGAATGTTCAATGCGGCCTGACGCGGATCAGGGTCCTTCACGATGGGACGGCCCACGACCAGGTAATTGCTGCCGCTTTTGATGGCAGCAGCCGGTGTGGCCACCCTCTTCTGGTCCCCCACATCCCCGCCGGCCGGACGTATGCCCGGGGTGACGATGATAAAATCATTGCCAAGTTCACGGCGGATCATTTCGGATTCTTCGACGGAAGCGACCACGCCGTCCAATCCGGATTTCTTAGCCAGCCTCGCCCTTTCCAAGACAATGGTATTTGTATTCGCGGACGGGGCCTCACTGGTCAATACGGTAACACCGACTATCAAAGGCCTGGCCACGCCCAATTTTGCCGCCTGTTCAACGCCCGCCTTGGCTGCCGCTTCCATCATTTCCTGGCCGCCCACGGTGTGGACAGTCAACATGAACAAGGGCGCGAACTTCGGGTCTTTATTGGGAGAGACGCTTAAAGACACCGCGCTTTTGACGGCGCTGGCAACGGTGTTGGGAATATCATGGAACTTAAGGTCCAGGAAGACCTTCTTGCCCTGGGCCTGCACATAACGGGTGATGAAGGGTCCGTAGGCCGTGAACATCTGGGAACCAACCTTGAATATCTCAACGCTGTCGGCCAACCGGTCGACGAGACCAAAGGCTTCTTCAAAAGTATCAACATCCAGGGCAACGATCAATGGGTTCTTCATTTCTGCACGCTTCCGATCAATTCTTTGATGTCCGTGATCTTATGTTCCTTCATATATGCTTCAATGCCCTCGAGCACATCCACGGGCGCGCGGGGATTGACGAAGTTCATGGTACCGACGGCGACCATGGTGGCACCGGCAATGATGAACTCCAGCGCATCCTCCGCCGTGGCAATGCCTCCCATGCCGATGATGGGGATCTTGACCGCCTGATAGGTCTTATGCACCATGGCGACCGCAATGGGACGGATGGCCGGGCCTGAAAGGCCGCCGGTGAAATTCCCGATGCGCGAGCGGCGTTTCTTGATATCGATGGCCATGGCCGTGAAGGTATTGACCAGGCTGACCGCATCTGCACCGCCGCGTTCGGCAGCGAGGGCGATCTCACTGATGTCCGTCACATTCGGCGACAATTTTGCGATGATAGGGAAATTCGAGAGGGACCTGATCTTCTTGACCAAGGCTTCCGTTGCGGCCGGGTCCTGCGCGACCAGCGTCTTGTGCTTGAGATTGGGGCAGGACAGATTGAGCTCGACGCAGGCGATACCTTGCTGGCCGTTCAATTTCTCGATGATGCCAATGAATTGCTCTTCCGTGTGGCCCAAGATGCTGACGATCAGGGGCACGCCGGTCTTTTGGAAGGACGGCAGTTTACCGGCAATGAACCCGTCAATGCCGGGGTTCTCGATGCCGATGGCATTGATCATTCCGGAGGGGGTTTCGAAAATGCGCACCGGAGCGTTGCCCACCTGCGCGGCAAAGGTCACGGTTTTCGGGGTAATGGCGCCCAGACGTTTGACCTCTTCAAGGGCAAAATAACGCTCGGCATGCCCGAAGGTGCCTGAGGCGACCGTTACGGGATTCTTGAATGTTACATCGGCGATCTTAACTGCAATATTCATATCGATGAACGGGTCCTGTCTCTGCGGCACCCCGTCGTCCTCACTTCGTTGCGGGCGGCGGGGTCCCCGCCTTCGAGCCACCCGTACGCGTTAATGGAATATGACCTCGTCTAAGGCAAATGCCGGTCCGTCATAACAGACCGTCTTGTAGCCGTGGGTGGTCTGGATGGAACAGCCCAGACAGGCACCCAGCGCACAGGCCATGATCTCTTCACAGGCAGCCTGGCCCTGTAGTTGATTGGCGGCCGCGAATTCCTGTACGGCCTTCATCATGGGCGCAGGCCCGCAGGTGTATAGAAACGTTGTTTGGGGATCAAGGTTGATCTTGTTGAAAAGGCCGCTGACCCGTCCTTTGAACCCAAGCGAACCGTCGTCAGTGGCTATATGCACCTTGACGCCGTTGTCCTTGAATTCCTGCATGGGATAGACATGGCCGCGCGTGCGTCCGCCGTATAAAAGCACCAGCTCGCACTTCTTCTTTTTCAGGATATCGGACAGGATGAGCATGGGTGCGACGCCAATGCCGCCGGCGACCATCACCACCTGCTTGATGCCTTCCGGAGGCAGGACAAAGGGCGTGCCCAACGGCCCCAGGACATCAATGGTATCACCCTTCTTCTTGCCCGACAGGATACTCGTACCGGGGCCTACGGCCTCATAAAAAATCTCGGCATGTTTCAAGGCACGGTAGACACTGAAGGGGCGGCGGAAGAACGGTTCCAACCCGTTGGGGCTGGTGCGGATATGGACGAATTGGCCGGGCTTGACCTCGCGGACCAGTTCCGGCGCGTCAAAAACCAAACGCCAGAACTGCGGGCAAAGCTGCTCGTTGCTGATGACCTTATATATGTTCTGTATCTTTTCCATAAGAGGACGCCTGAGTATACCAAATTACCGCTGACATTTCATGCAATAAAACGTGCTTCTTCCCGACTGGACAATGCGCACAACACCGGCCGCGCAGGTGAGGCATGGCTCCCCTTCCCGCGCATAAACGCGGATGCGCGCCTTGAAATTGCCTTTTTTCCCAGAACTGTCGCGGTAATTGCGCATCGATGAACCGCCGTGGCGGATGGCTTCCTTCAAAACACTGACGATCTCACGATGCAGCACCGACGCTTCCGCCGATTTGATGAGCGATCCCCGGCGCTTGGGGCTGATCGCCGCGCGGAACAGCACTTCACAGGCATAGATATTGCCAATCCCGGCGACAAAGGTGTGGTCGAGCAGGATGGTCTTGATGGGGCGGCTGGTCTTTTTCAAGGCTGATGTGATATACGCCGCGTTAAAGGCCTTGTCAAAAGGTTCGGGACCGATGACCTTGAAATAATTGATCTCTCCCACATCCCGGACGACACGCAATTGGCCGAACACGCGCTGATCATTGTATAAGAGCTTTGTGCCGTCGGTGAATTCAAAGGCCACGCGGGTGTGGACACCTGTTCCTCCATCCACAACCAGCTGGCCGGTCATCATGACGTGGACGACCAGCGATTCCCCGGAAGACAGGCTCAAGGCCAGGGCTTTGCCCCGACGGGAAACAGCAACTATGGTTTGTTTGAGGAGACGGCGCGTGAAGTCCTCTGCATCCTGACGCAGGACGCGGCCATCATGGATATGGATACGGCTGATGGTTTTGTTAAGGATGCCGCGCTCCAAACCGCGGCGTATGGTCTCGACTTCAGGGAGTTCAGGCATTCTGCAGTTTCTTGATGATTTTTTTGATCTTTTCCTCAGCATCTTCGAGGTTCTTGGCATCGATCATGCCGTTGATGTTCCAGTTGCCCAGGTCAATGACCGGACGATGATACACCAGCGCATAGCAGATCTCGGAATTGGTCCCGTAACTTCCGGGCAATGCCACCACGATGTCCGCCGAGCAGGCGATGATGACATTACGGGAATACCCGATGGATGTGGGCAGGGCGATGTCGATATAGGGATTGGCATCGTCCTTATCCTTGCCCGGCAGGATGCCTATGGTCAGGCCTCCGGCCTTCTTGGCCCCCTTGGCCGCGGCCTCCATGGCGCCGCCCAAACCTCCGCAAACTAAGATGCATCCCAGTTCCGCGATCATGGCCCCTACCTTCTCTGCCATGTCCTCGACCTTATTGCTGATGCTGCTCCCCCCGATGAGGGAAATGGTGATCTTCTGCTTGCGTGCCATGCGTCTCCTGATCTAAACGCGCCCGACTGGAGTCGAACCAGTATGAACAGCTCCGGAGGCTGTTGCCTTATCCATTAGGCCACGGGCGCAAATTTTTGTCTTTGCAAACAAAACCATTGGGCCAAAAATTTCCATTAGGGAAACCTAGGTTTCCCTTCTGGCGCTCAGGCGCTTTGCGCCTTCGCTGTCAGACCCTTCCTAAATCTATCGGCGTGCTTCTGGGGGAAGATTTCCCCCAGGCCCCTTTCGCGTACTCGTCCTTTCAGGACTCGTCCGCAAAATTTTATGCTTTATATACTACTTTACCGCCGCAGATGGTGTATTCGACGGTTCCGGTCAGTCTCCAGCCCAGGAACGGGGTGTTCTTGGACTTGGAGGCGATGTCTTCCTTGACGACGGTCCACTCTTTATGCTCGTCGATGATGGTGATGTCGGCGTCCAGGCCTTCCTTGATCGTGCCTTTGTTCGTCAATCCCACGATCCGGGCGGGCGAAGTAGACATTCTATCAACCATTTGTTTTAAGTCAATCACTCCGGGCTTGACCAACTCCTTGATGGTGAGGCCCAAGGATGTTTCCAGGCCGATGAGACCGAAGGGCGCGCCGTCAAAGCCGACTTCCTTGTCCTCATTGGAATGAGGGGCATGGTCGGTGACGATGCAGTCGATGGTACCATCGGCGATCGCGGCCTTGATGGCATCCACATCTTCCTGGGAGCGCAGCGGCGGATTGACC
>JAYVSG010000244.1:0-4327 GCA_043775535.1 Candidatus Omnitrophota bacterium | reverse complement strand
TCTCCTATCGGCGGGTGATGCGGGATAATCCGCCCATGTATGGACGAAGCACTTCAGGGATGATGACCTCCCCTTCCGGGGTCTGATAATTCTCCAAGATCGCAACCATGGTCCGGGGCAAAGCAACGCCTGAACCATTGAGCGTATGGACAAAACCTTTTTTCTTGCCGTCCTTGCCTTTGTAGGCAATGTTGGCACGACGGGCCTGGAAATCCTCGAAATTCGAACAGCTGGAACCTTCAAGCCACTTGTCCAAACCTGCCGCGTATACTTCAATGTCATAACATTTGGCTGCACCAAAACTGATGTCGCCGCTGGCCAGCATCAGCACACGGTACGGGATGCCCAAGAGTTCAAAGACGGTGCGCGCATTGCCAAGAAGCGTTTCCAGCTCATCGTACGAAGTTTCCGGACGGACAAATTTGACCAGCTCCACCTTGTCGAATTGGTGCACACGCACCAAGCCGCGCGTATCCTTGCCATAAGAACCAGCTTCCCGGCGGAAACAAGCGGTGTAGGCTGTATAGTAGATCGGCAATTCATCTTCGTTCAAGGTCTCATCGCGATGGATATTGGTGACCGGCACCTCTGCGGTGGGGATCAAATACAGGTCATCGGCCGTGACATGGTACATGTCTTCCTTCATCTTAGGCAGCTGACCTGTCCCCGTCATGGACGCTGCATTGACCAAGACCGGAGGACACATTTCGCGGTAACCATGTTTGCTCGTATGAAGATCGAGCATGAAATTATATAAGGCACGCTCCAGACGGGCACCCATGTCTTTATATAAAATGAAATTGGAACCGCTGAGCTTGGTGCCGCGCTTGAAATCGATGATGTCGAGCGACTCGGCGATCTCGATGTGGGTCTTGGGCTTGAAATCAAATTTCGGAGCCTCACCCCAGCGGGAGATCTCTTTATTCAATTCCGGACCACCGACTGGAATGCTGTCGTGGGGCAGATTCGGGATGCCGATGAGGATGCTGTAGATCTCCTCGTCGAACTTCTTGATCATGGGCTCCATGCCGTCGATCTGCGCGGCAATGAGCTTCATGGACGTGATCTTCTGTTTTGGATCGACCTTTTCCTTGATCAGACGGCCGATCTCATCATTGGCCAGATTCTTCTCGGCCTTCAAATGCTCCAGCTCAACGATCAATTGACGACGATTTGAATCCACCTTCAATAAGCGGTCAAGGTCAACTTTAGCACGTTTAGCTTCAAGCCCTGCCTTCACCTTATCGGTGTTTTCACGGATGAATTTAAGGTCCAACATTTATTTAGCTAACTTTCTGTCTTGGAGGGTCTGCTCGATCTGCTTGAGCAGGTATTTGGGTTTGATCGGTTTATACAGATAGTTCTCCCCGCCTTTTTCATAGCAATCAATGACACAGGTCGGAGAATCCATGCTGGTCAAAAAAAGGACAGGAATATTGCAGGTGAATTTATCGTTCTTGAGGATCTTGCAGATGTCCGGCCCTTTGCAGTCCGGAAGATTGTAATCAAGGATGATCAGGTCAGGCAGCAGTGCTTGGGCCATTTCCAGGCCGGTCTTGCCATCCCAGGCCTGTAAAGCCCGGTATCCGCCGCGGTCAATGGCGGCACAGGCGATCTTCATATCGACCTCATTGTCCTCAATAACGAGGACCTTGATGTCTTTATGGTCGTGCGACACGCCCCTGAACATCTGCTTTATCTTTTCTAATACCATGAAGATATGTTACTTCAGGCGAAGGGGTTGTGTCAATTAAAAGAAGGGTAAAAAAATTCGAAGCGCCCGGCGAAGATTTGCGGCGCGGATCAGGGCGGCCCCCGTGGCTTATCAGCCGCCGGCGTGGCTTTCTAAGCACTTCCACCGTGACCCAATGGGCGCTATCGAATTAATTTTGGTAGGCTTCTAAAACAAGACGTTCAATATGTCCTTTAATATCTTTATTCATACAGCGCACGCGCTCATACCACCGGTCATCCTTACCCTGCTCGCTGGGCATGGCCACAAAAAGCCCTTCTTTGCCGTCCACCACCCTGACCCCTTTGATAATAAGAGCATCATTGATACACAGGTCCACAAAAGCCTTGGTCTTGCCCTCTTCCATCTTGTGCATTTTCATGATCTTTACATCCAATATCATTTCATTCATGCTAACCCCTTTCTTTGAACACAAAGGAAGTTTATCATATATTGATGATTTGTCAACAAAATACTTAATAAATTGTCAAATAATCAGGAATTGTATGTTTTTTATGAAATTATTATTGAAAAAACAACAATACATGCTAAGCTTGTATCATTATTCTACCCCGGAGGATGTTATGTATATAGGAAAGACCTTAGAGGCTTTGCGCAAATCCAAAAAAATATCCCTAACCGAACTCTCGCAAAAAAGCGGCGTGCAACTCGCTACTTTAAGCCGCATTGAAAACATGAAGATGGTGGGCACACTCGAATCCCATATGAACATAGCCAAAGCGTTGGATATCGATGTTACTGAACTCTATAAGGACATCGATAAAAAGCCCGCTGCAGTGGAACTAAGCGAGGCCCACGGACGCACCGATGTTTTTTCCCACAGCGAACATTCTTCTTATGAGATCCTGACCAAGAACGTCCTGCAGAAGAAAATGATGCCGACCTTGATCCGCATTGAACCGCGCGGTAAGACAAACATGGAACAGAATCAAACCGGAACGGAAAAATTCATTTTCGTCCTGGAAGGCTCTGTTGAGGTGGATATGAACGGGCAACCATTCAACTTAAGTAAAGGCAGCACTCTTTATTTTGATGCCTCCACCCCGCATACCCTTATTAATACCAGTAAAACAACCGCCCGCGTGCTCTGTATAGGCACGCCGGTCGCGCTATAAAACAAGGAGAATCAAAATGGCTGACAAGAAAGTATTGATCTGCGATGACGAAGAGAACATCAGGGAAACCCTTAAACTGATCCTGGCGGATGATTTTAACCTGATCCTAGTGGAAAGCGGCGAGCAAGCCCTTCACGCATTGGCAAACAGCAAGGACATCGGCGCCATGCTGCTCGATATCAAGATGCCTAAGGTAAACGGGCTGGACGTATTAAAAGAGATCAAAAGCAAACATCCGCACGTGAAGATCATCATGGTCACCGGCTACCGCTCCGTCGAGACCGCAGCAGAGGCAAGCCGTTTGGGGGCTTCGGGGTATATTGTGAAGCCGTTTAAGGCGGAGGAAATTATCGCAGTGATAAGAAGGGATCTTAATTAAAATACATGTATTTCAATCTACACGCCCTTCCTCCTAGCATATTTATCTTAGTCATTATCTACGTAGGTGTATTTGTACTAATCCACAACGTCCGCTCTAAGCTCAATATCTCCTTCTTCTTTATATGCATCACAATTGCACTTTGGAATAGCTACTATATTGCATTCTATTTTGATCCCGAAACCATTTTATTCTCTAATATTACTAAGATTTCTTACTGTGGCATAAACTTCATCCCCTTTTGCATGCTTTACTTTCTTACTCAATTCTTAGATATAAAATACATGCGGCCATTGAATATCTTTAATGCAGTATATGGAATAATAATCTCGATTCTGATTATAAATACTCCCTACATCATAAATGGCTTTATTTCTTACCCGTGGGGACACTACTCTAAAGCAGGGATCCTTCATCCCGCATATCTTGCTTATTTTCTATTTTCGATTACTTTATTTCTATTCATTCTAATTAAATATATCTACGCAAATAAGAACATGCCGTCACTAAAGCTCAACCAAGCCAAATATGTCCTGGCCGCTTTCTCATTATTATTCATTTCAGTATTTGATTACATGCCCAACTATGGAATTAATATTTATCCGAGAGGATATTTCTTTGGGACTATCTTCATCTTAATAATTGGATACACAATCATAAAACATAAATTGATGGACATTAAGATCGTCATCAAAAGAAGCATCCTTTATTCTTTCTTAATCTCCGCAATAAGCCTAGTGTACTTGCTTTCTGTGTTCATTTTTGAACATATATTTCACAACTTCCTTGGTTACAAAAATCTTGTAAGTTCCATGTTTACTGCAACTCTAATCGCACTCATATTCATACCTCTAAAGAATAAGCTACAATATCTTGTCGATAAGATATTATTCAAAGGCACAACTCTTGAAATTGTTGAACAGAACGAATGCTTGCGCCAAGAAATAATTCAATCCGAAAAACTAAAATCAGTTGCTATATTTGCCAGCGGCATGGCGCATGAGATCAAGAATCCTCTCACACCACTTAAGACCTTCAGTGAATATCTACCCAAAAAGATGGACGACAAAGAATTCTTGA
>JAYVSG010000243.1:0-3428 GCA_043775535.1 Candidatus Omnitrophota bacterium | reverse complement strand
GCCGTCATCGTGATCTCGACGGTGTACGGTTTTACGGCCTTCCTGACGCGCAAGGGGGACCTCCAGAACCAGGTCTTCTACGCACTGAATAATAATCCGGTGCGCATCGCCTACGATCTGAACGATCCGTACCCGTCGACAAAAACATTCGCGATCACCGTGCCCGTCAAGGACGCGTCGAAATACAGCAAGCTTTGTTTCATGATGCGCGGCATGAACGGCGCGTATCCCGGCGTGGTCAAATTGACCCTGACCAATTTGAAGGACGAGAAGGCAACGTATTATGTGCGCAACGTTGGGGCGGACTGGCAGAACATCAGCATCCCCTTCGCGAAATTGAATTTGACGGACTGGACCACGGTCCGTGAAGTGGCGTTCGTGCTGGAAGCATGGAACGTGGATTTCCGTCGGGGCACATTGTTGATCGATGACATTTCGTTTTCCAACTAAAAGGGGCTAGAGGGTTATGAAGATCATTTCCATTGCGAACCAAAAGGGCGGCTGCGGCAAAACAACGACGGCCATCAACCTTGCGTCCACTCTGGGGTATAACGGCCAGAAGACCCTGTTGATCGACCTCGACCCACAGGCTCACGCCACCTTGGGGCTCAATATCGACGACTCCAACAGCTTGTACAATGTTATCTCCAGGCTGACCCCCCGTAAACTCAAGATCAAAGACATCATCAAGCGCGTCGACAAGAATTTCGACATCGTGCCCTCGAATGTCCTTTTAGGTACCCTGGAACAGGAATTGACCGACGAGATCGGCCGCGAATTGAAGTTGACCGAGATCATCGCCGAGATCAAGGGCCAGTATGATTATATCTTGATCGATTGTCCGCCGAGCTTAGGGTTCCTGACCGTCAATGCGCTCCGCGCCAGCGACGATGTCATCATTCCGGTCGAGACCAGCCGTTTCTCCATGCAGGGTGTGGACCATTTGACCGACATCATCAACCTGATCCGCGATCGCCTGAACCACCCGGTCAATAGCCGCGTCCTGATCACCATGTTCGATTCACGCCTGCGCCATTCCTTCTCCATGATGGCCAAGATGAAGGATAAGTTCGGCAAACTGCTTTTTGATACCATCGTCCACGTCAACGTCAAACTAAAAGAGTCTGCGGTGATGGGCGAAGCGGTGCTCAAGTACGATAAGTACTGCCGCGGTTCCAAGGATTATTTGAGCCTGGCGCGTGAGATCCTGACCAATGACCGCATCGTGGTCGAGGTCCCGGCTCCGGTCGCCCCGGCAGCCCGGCCCGTGGTGGCAGCCTTCACTGCAGCCGTCGCAGAAGTTGCCGCTCCTCCGGTGCATGTGGAAGCCCCGGCAGAAGCCCTACAAGCCTCCTATGAGCCTTCTGAACGCATGCAGGAATTGGTCGCCAAGGAAACCCAGGAATTCTTGGCCTATGCCCAGTTCACCCTGCGCGCCCCGGCCGCACGTTCCGTCTATGTCACCGGCTCCTTCAATGACTGGTCGCTGGATGAGAGCTGCCGCATGGCCCAGGAAGGCAATTCCTGGAGCCTGAGACTGCCGCTTAAACCTGGCGTCTACAAATACCAGTTCATCGTCGACGGCAAGTGGCAGGAAGACCCTGAGAACAAACTGACCGAGCGCAATTCTTTCGGGGATATTAATTCCCTGATCGAGGTCAAGGCGTAATGACGGGCCGTAAAGAATTCACCAGGGATGATGTGATCGAAGGCAAGATGTATGCGCTCCTGGCTTATTTGTCGATACTCTGCATTATTCCACTGATCCTCAAGAAAAATAATCCGTTCGTCCTGGCCCACGGCAAACAGGGTCTGGTCCTGTTCGTGGCCCAGGCTGCGACCTTCATCATCAGCGTGGTCTTTCCGTGGGCATTCAGCCCCTTGACCTTTGTGCTCATGGTCCTGTCCTTCTGGGGCCTGGTCAATGTCATCCAGGGCAAGATGGTTGACCTGCCCGTGGTCGCTGACATCGCCGACAAGATCGTGCTCTAGTCCTGTTGTCATTGCGAGCGTAGCGAAGCAATCCCTATGTTTAAAAGATTGGCCGCCATCCTCAAAGAAGTTTTTTGGATCAAGAAAGCCGCGCCTAAGAAGAAACGCGCGACTGTGAAGAAGGTTGTCCGGAAAGCGGTCAAAAAGAAGGCAGCCCGGCCCCAGCCAAAGCCTAAATCAGCAGCGAAACCCCTTCCCAAAACAAACCTTAAAGTAAAGGCCGCACCCGTCGCCAAGGTTAAGGCGCCCAAGCAGCCCCTGATCGATCCGTCCTTGGTCGAAACAGGGGAGATCACCCATTATTTTGACCGCATCAAGGTCTGCGTGATCAAGCTGACCGCCGGCACAGTGCTCATCGGGGATAAGCTGACCATTGTCGGCCCCAAGACCAAGTTCGTGCAGAAGGTATGGTCCATGCAGATCGAGAGCGTGGACGTCAAGGTGGCCAAGAAAGGCCAGCTGATCGGCATCAAGGTCGAGAAGCCGGTCGCAGTCGGGGACAAGGTATACAAATGACAAACGGCTGTTTATATGGTATATTTACCCTATGAATAAAAAAGGCCAAAATGTCGTCGAATATGTCCTCTTGGTCGCCGCCACGGTCATCATCTTTATTTTTTTCCTGAGTCCCTACAGTCCTTTCAAAGCCTCGGTTGAAAAGAACATTTTCAACGGTACGGTCAAGAAGATGAAGGACGTGGCCGGAGAGATCAAGTTCTAGTTTTATCACATGCCTAAAACAACCCCCGCACACAAAGCGCTTATCCGCCGTTATTTGACCTGGGCATATAAGAGCACCAAGGAAAGTTTTGACCGCCTGGAACGCAAGACCACCCAGCTTTTAGCGGACGGCCATATTCTGCGTGAGCTGTTAAAGCAAAAGGGCAAGGGTCGAGAATACGCGGCTTTGGTCGGGGAGTATAAGGACTACATTTCCAAGAAGGCGGCAGCGCCAGTCCCGGAGGCGCAATACACTTACCTTAAGAATAGGTTATTTGCCGTCGAGAAGACCATTGTGCATTTTCTGGGCCGTAAGGAATTGGAGCGCATGCGTGCGGCCTACGAAGAGGAGTTTACCCAGAGGATCTGGGAAAGCAAGGAGCACTAACGGTTGCGGGAATTGTTGTCCGCGATCTTTTGTTTGATGTCGTCCATCAATTGCCGCTGCTTCATCTGCGTATCTTCCGCACTTTCTTTCTGCTGGGCTTTTAACTTTGAGGACTGGATGGAGGAGGCGGGGGCCTTTGAACTGAAGGTTTTTCCCATGCCGGTGACGTAGCTGAAGAACAGCCCCAGCATGACGATGATCCCAACAATAGATAAAATTACGCCGGAACTACTCATATTTTTAGTATAATGGCTTTTATGAAGAGCGTCAAACTATTATGTCTCTTGTATTTAAGCATTATCCCGCCTGCCCTGGCCTCAGAGCCGTC
>JAYVSG010000242.1:0-1977 GCA_043775535.1 Candidatus Omnitrophota bacterium | reverse complement strand
TCAAAATGTACTTCAAGCGTACGGATACCCGCTCGAATACCGGCAACGCGACAAGATGGTGAACGATAATCGCCAGAGCGCCCAGGAACCCTATGGAAGGCAGGTACATGAACCTGAAAGCCATGGGATTAGCCAAAGGAACGATATTGGAAACAGGTATATAAAAGACCAGAGACCATAGCAGCAAGAACGCAACACCAGGCAAACGGCGACAGATAAAGGCCGCAGCAAGGAACAGGACGCAAGGAAGAATGAGCTGCCAGGACACGGGGCCCATGGGGGCATACAAGGTCGGCAGCAAATGTACGGTGAATGGCAGGAGCATTGCCTTGATATACTCCATCCATATACCGAACATGCTCATGACATGCCCGGCTGCAGATGGGGACAAAGGACGATTATGCGGCAAGGCAGAATTCGTAAAGACAAAACAATAGAGGTACAGATACAAGGCACTGATGATCCAGAAACCGGATTGAGAAAGCATTATCTTTCGGCGGTTTTCATCCTTGGAAGCAAAGGCACATTCGTAAATGAACACCATCAGTGGGAACATCAGCGCGGATTCCTTGGTGAACACGGCGAGAAAATATGCAGCGAAGGACAGTATCAACAATGAAGCATTCTTGCTCCCTTCCCGCCTGAACACCATCCAAGAAAGCATGGACGACAGGACAAAGAAGCATGCCAGCGCATCCGCCCTGTAACCAATGGCACAGACCGCTTCCGATTGCACAGGATGACATCCGAATAAAAGAGCGGCGAACAGCGACAGGCCAGTTGCCAGCCCCAAGGCGACAAAGAACCAATACGACAGGATCATATTTCCGAAATGGACCAATGCATTGGTCAAATGATAGCCCATCGGATTAAGGCCCCAAACGGCAAAGTCCAGAAAATAGGTCGCATTATCGACGGGCCTATAGGAAACACTGCCTGTGCCGCGGTCTGTATCGACCAAACTTTGCATCCATTCAAAATTATAGCCGGGCTGAAACAGGCGGGAAAAGTTTGACCACGAATGATAGAAAGTATTATTAGAGATAAGGACATGGTCATCCCCCACAAAACCATTCAACAATGTATTTGTATAGGTAAGGATGAACAGACCTGCAATGATGAGGATGGCTCTTTGGTGCGTCATAACCCTCGGGGATCAAACTTGAATATCTTATAACGCACATTTTCCCAGGCTGCATAGAAACGCGGATCAGCAGGCAGCCTCTCTATCAGTTCCTGGTCGTGACCTTTCCTTAAAATAACATAGGCGATCTTGAATTCAACGACCCTTTGGTAAAAATCATCCTCCCGCCTGACCTTGGGGGCTGTGCCCACCCTGCCCGTCAATAATGCCAGCGCCCGCGGTTTCCAGAACATGATCCGTTCATCTGCGCCCACATGCCCCCTCACCCATGTGATCATACTGCGGTTGGCAGGGACATTAAGGTCATCATCGTTAAGGTCACGGCAAATGACCATGTTCATGATATTGACCAACAAAAGCAGCAGGAATGCTCCCGCCGCGAGACCTTTGAGCACCCTGCCCCTCTTTACAGTCCAATCGCAGGCAGTGACCATCAAGGCTGGGATCAGCGGCAGGATAAAGCGCACAAAAGCATCCGGCGGCATGGTGAATCCCGACCAGAAAATAAAAACGGAAAGATAAAGGAAAGAAAAACAAAATAGATACGATAGCTCCTTCTTCATCCATTTCCTGACGAAGATCCACACCAGAGCCACATAGATAAAAGGTGACGCAATGACCACGGCCAAGTCCACGGCCTCGAACATACTTAAAGAAATGCCGATCTGTCCTGGGCACAGGAAGAACCACACGGCACTAAAGGGTGTGGCAAAATTGTAAAGGACATTGACCAGGAAACCCTGGGGATCCTGGCCGATGCTCGAGAAGAAACCGGGATTGACCCCGGTCCAGGAAAGCAGGATGAGATCGTTCACAATAAAGACGACCAAGGC
>JAYVSG010000241.1:0-1911 GCA_043775535.1 Candidatus Omnitrophota bacterium | reverse complement strand
CGAATTCAAGGGTGTTGAGCATAGAATGGAATTTGTGCGCAGCCTGCACAATGTGGATTATGTGAATGATTCAAAATCCACGACTGTGGAAGCGGGCCGATGGGTGCTGGAACGGGCCCAAAAACCTATGGTGATGATCTGCGGCGGTTCGGACAAATGCCTGGATTATACGCCGCTTAAAAGTCTCGTCGCCCAGAAGGTAAAGCACATGATCGCCATCGGCGACATCCGGCATCTGATCAGTTCAACGTTCGGCGCTGTGATCAAGGTGCAGGTCTGTGAGAGTTTTGAAGAAGGGGTCAATGCCGCGCAGAAGGCCGCTGTTGCCGGCGATGCCGTGGTCTTGTCCCCGATGACCGCCAGTTTTGACATGTTCAATGATTACGAACACCGGGGCAGGGTATTTAAAGGGATCGTCAACGGGTTAAAATAATATGCGTGAATCCAGGGTCTCACTGACCATTGTTACCATGGCGCTCGTCTGCATCGGCATCATCATGATCTACAGCGCCAGCTGCGTGAATGCCATGGAGAATTATAAGGACAGCCTTTATTATCTTAAGCGCCATATTATGTTCCTGGCTATGGGCCTAGGTGCTTCTGCGGGTGTCATGCTTTTGGATTACAGGGAAATACAACCCTATGCCCGTAAATTGCTCCTCTTGAGCATTTTCCTACTGGCGCTTGTCCTTATCCCGCACCTGGGCAAGGAAAGCTACGGTGCCCGCCGCTGGTTCAAGCTGGGGCCGTTCCATTTCCAGCCTTCCGAGTTCGCCAAGCTGGCCATGATCATTTACACCGCCGATTTCCTGGCCCGCAAACAGGAAGTGATCAAGGATTTTTGGAAAGGATTTGTGCCGCCCATCGCGCTGATGGGTATTGTATGTATCTTGACCGTGAAGCAGCCCGACCTTGGGACCACGGTCGAGACCGCGGTTGTCGTCCTGGTCATGCTGCTGGTCGCGGGTGCGCGTTTAAGGCACATGTCCATGATCGCCGGGTGCGGGGTCATGGTCGTTGTCTATCTCATCATCAAGGAACCTTATCGCATGGCGCGCATCATCGCCTTCATGGATCCCTGGCAGGACAGCGCAGGCATCGGGTTTCAATTGACACAATCTCAGATCGCCCTTGGTTCCGGCGGAGTTTTCGGTGTTGGTCTGGGGCATAGCCAGCAGAAATTATTCTACCTTCCGGCGGCGCATACCGATTTCATCCTTTCTATCATCGGGGAGGAGTTGGGTTTGATCGGTACCTTGGCCGTGATCGCCTTGTTCATCATGTTCGTGTGGCTGGGGACGCGCATCATCCGCCAGACCCACCATGCCTTTGGTTATTTTCTCTGCGTCGGCATTGTCATGATGTTGGGACTGCAGGCCATGGTCAATGTGGGTGTTTCCATAGGGGCTTTCCCGACCAAGGGTTTGCCTCTGCCGTTCATCAGCTATGGCGGTTCAGCCCTGATCTTCCATATGATCGCGGTTGCCGTATTGCTCAATGTCTCTAAAACACAGGACCATAAAGCATGAAGTTACTCTTCGGTACCGGCGGCAGCGGGGGGCATATTTTTCCGGCTTTCCAGACCGCGCTTGAATTAAAACGGCGCGGGCATGAAGTCCTATTCGCCGGCTCCCTGCTCATGGCCAAGGAGCAATTGGACGCCGCGGGATTTTCGGTCCAGAACATCGATGCCTTGGGACTTAAAAGCACACCCATCGGTGTCATTCGCTTCAGCCTGGCCATGTCCAAGGCCTTCCGCCAATCCGTCCGTATCATCCGCCGTTTTGACCCGGACAAGATCGTGGGCTTTGGGGGATACAGCTCCTTTCCTCTTTTGGCCGCCGCAAAGGTCGAACAGCGTCCGGTCATGATCCATGAACAGAATGTGGTTCCCGGTAAGGCCAACCGCCT
>JAYVSG010000240.1:0-4887 GCA_043775535.1 Candidatus Omnitrophota bacterium | reverse complement strand
GAGGGAAGGGATGTTGCGTTCAATTACACCATTGCCATGGATCCCTTGGAAGGCCAGGAAGGGCTTTACCGGCTGCAGGTGGATGTGGCGTGGGTCGATGCAGGGCGTCCGGCCCATTTCTCGAGGGTGGGGGTCCTGGGCCTATGAGGAGGCGCCGTGCTGCATTCACCTTGATGGAAATGCTCTTGGTCACGACCTTGATCGCGGTTATCAGCGTGGCGGTGTTCCAGGCCTTTAATAACGGTTTAAAATTATGGGCCCGCGGGGTGCGTCTGGATAACCAGGGCAATACCTCGATCATGCTCGACAAGATGGGGGAAGATCTGCGCAGGGCAGTGCTCGTCACCGCGATCCCTTTCAACGGTTTAAGCATGAGGTTTTCTTTTCCCGCCGTGATATCGGCCCAGGCCGACAAGAACGGCAGCCGTGCTGGGGAAGGCTTGATCGAGCAGTTGGGGGCTGTTGAGTACCGCTATGAACCTGCCGAGGGCAAGATCTTCCGGCGCCAGGCGCTATACGGACAGGCGCTCAAGGGGCAGTGGGGAGGGGACATGGAAGTTGCTTCCGGCCTTGAGAATGTTTTATTCCAATACTATTTCCCGGGGAAAAAAGGTTTTGCCTTGTCAGCCCAGGCGGATGGTGTTTTGCCTGAGGGTGTTTCCATCGCGATACGTTTTAAAGGGGAGCCGACGGACCACGAGCTCAAACGTTCTTTTGCCATCATGGTCGGGGGATAGTATGTTTGGCCGCCTGTCCCGCAAAGGTTTTGTCCTGGTCTTCGCTCTTTGGGTGCTGTCACTGTTGACCGTATTGGCCGTGAGCGTCGCTTCAGGTGTACGGCAGAAGATCATCCTCGTCAAGAAACTTGATGAACGCAGCCGCATGCACTATCTTTTGGAAGGTGCTGCGGTGCGTACAAAGGTCTATATCCGCAAGCAGTTGGCAGAGGCGGGGTCGTCGTATACCGCAGCCTTCAAGATGGGTCTGCACAATTATCCTTTGTTTTTTGCGCATATGTCCCTGAGTGGGGACATGGCGTCCACGGCCTATACCTTCTATGATGCGGGCCTTGCGGTCGAGCGTTTTGGTGTCGTGGATGAAGAACGCAAGATAAATGTGAACACCGCCGGACTGGCTGTGCTGCAGCGTTTGATCGAGCGTGTCCTGGGTTTCCGGGAGGATGACGCGAAACATTTGGCCCAGGCCATGGTCGACTGGCGGCAGCCGTGGTCGGGGGAAGTCTCCGGTTTTTTCAGTGAGGAGTATTATGCTAACCTGCAATATCCTTTCCGTAAGAAAGATGCTCCCTATGAAGTCCCGGATGAATTGCTCCTGATCAAAGGGATGACCGGCGGCGTCTATGAATTGCTCCGCCCCTACATCACGGTGTACGGGGAGGGCAGGGTGAACATCAACACCGCGCCGGCGCCGGTGCTGTACGCCTTGGGCCTGGAAGACCCTCTCATTGAGAAGATACTTTCGGCCCGGCGAGGGCAGGATGCGGTTGAAGGGACGCTCGATGACCACGTCTTTGCCCGTGTCTTTGACGTCGCGGTCGAAGTGGATGCCCTGTTCAAACTGGAGCCCCAGGAGCTGCGAGCCATCGATGCCCTTAACCTGCAGGGGGCCCTGACGGTCAACCCTTCGTTCTTTTCATTCGACATTCAGGGTCAGTTGGCCGGAAAATCATGGACCAGGGCCTTGCGTGTGGTGTATTCAGCGGCGGAGAATAAGATATTGTACTGGCGTGAAAAATAATTACTTTTCTAATGGTGAGTGAACGAAATTTAGTTATAATAAATCCATGTTCGGGACGGATAAACGTTATTTAAGTATTTCCATCAATGAGTCGACCGTCAAGGTCGCTCAGGTCAGGACCTCCGGTTCTGTCGAGAAGGTCGCCCGTGCATCCGCAGGAGGGACTTCTTCGGATGATATCACCCGCGTCCTTAAACCCCTGCTCAATGGTTTTGACCGCCGAGCCGGCGTTGTATGCGTGATCCCTGCCAGCGCTGCTACTTCCAAGAATATCGAGGTTCCGTCTTCTGATCCCCAGGAGATCCGGTCTATCATCAATCTCCAGGCCAGCCGCCATACCCCATATTCACGGGAAGAGGTACTGATCGGTTATGTCAATTTGGGAGCCGGTGCCATGGGCACCAAGGTGCTTTTGGTCATCGTGCACCGCAATGTGGTCAAGGAGCGTTTGGATGTCCTTGAGAAATGCGGACTGACCCCGGATAAGATCCTTTTTGTCCCTGAAGCCATCGGTCGTGTGTATTCCAAGGGCTTGAACATGAGAAAAGATGCCGCCCCTGTCGGCGTCATTGATTTCAATGTCAATGCCATCAATTTTCTGGTCGTTTCGCAAGGCGGGGTGCAGTTTTCCCGCAGCATACCGCAGGGCATCAAGCACCTGGTGGAGGATGCGGACGGCGGTGCCAAGATCATCGAAGAGCTCAACAAGTCTCTGCAGGCCTACCAAAGCGAAGATGTCGATGTCATGCCGGAACAATTCCTGGTCACTACCGACAGCGCTCCGGTCAAGGAATTCCTGACATCTTTGCACACCGGTTTGAAAGGGGATGTCCACCTCAGCCCGTATACCGCATTTGTTAAAGCCGGTTCCGTTAAGAATAAATTGCAAAAAGATTTTGCTGATGATTCGTTCTTGGATGTGATCGCTCCGGTGGTTTCCTTGTCAAAGGGGGAAGTTAATCTGATGCCGGAAGAGATCGTGCTTAAGCGCACGGTGGAGCAGCAGAGCAAGGAAGCGACCAAGGCCGGCGTCGCGGCGGTCGTGATCATGCTTTTGTTAGGCGCCACCATCATGAGCAAGATCTATTTCAAGGACGCTTTCCTGAACAAGAATTTGCGTGAACAGTACGCCGCCCAGAAGGAAGAGGTCAAGGCCCTGCAGGAACGCGCTGCCCGTAACCGTTTGATCCGTGAATATTTGCAGGGACGCATGGTCGGACTGGAAACCATCCGTGAGATCTACAAGACCACGCCGAAAGAGATCTATTTGACCGCTGTTGCATTGGAAGAGGACGGCACCCTGACGCTTTCAGGCGTTTCACCCTCCATGTCCCAGGTTTTTTCCTATGTGAAGGCTTTGGAAGATTCACCGATGTTCAATGATGTCAAGACCCGCTCCACGGCAACCCGGAAAGAAGGGACCAAGGATGTTGCGGTCTTTGAGGTCGGTTTAAAATTAAATGACGGGCAGAAGGAGTAGGGCGTGATCCAGAAATTCATTTCAGGCCTATCAGACACCGGAAAGAAACTCCTGGCGGTCGCTTTGATCTTCATTGTGGCGGCGCTGTTCGACCGTTTGTTGATCGGCCCTACCATGTCTCGCATGGCTGCCATTGACCAGGACATCGTCAAGGAAGAAAGCGTCATCAAGCAGGACATGCATTTCCTCCAGTATAAGGACAAGATCATGAAGGAAGGTCAGGCGCTGGATGCCTATGTTGCGAAGGATTCCACGGTCGCAGAGGAAGTCATTGCCGCATTCCTGAAGAAACTTGATGTCATTGCGGCCAAGGCCAATGTGACGATCGGCAAGGTCACCCCTTCTGCCGGTGTTGTCGAACGCGATTATGTCAAATACCAAGCCGATCTTGAGTGTTCAGGCGTGCTTGCGGATGTGGTCACCTTCATGCACATGCTCGACAGCTCCGATGAACTGACCAAGGTCGTGCGTTTCAATTTCTCTTCCAAAAAGGCTGACACCGACGAGATCAAGGCTTCCATGAGCGTGGTCAAGGCGGTCATTGCCAAATCCAACACTAAAGATTCTTCCAAACCTGCGGCGCAGGCTACCGGCGCTGCCAAGTAGGCCCACCATGCTGTTCCTTAGAAGCACGCTCCTGTGTTGTATCTTCCTATCTTTTTGCGGTGTTGGCGCGCATGCGGCCAGCGTGCGGGAAATGTATGAGGAAGGTGTTGATGCGTATAACAAGGAAGAATACGACCGTGCCATCGGCCTGTACCAAGAGATCAACAAGACCGCTCCGCATTTCGCCCCTGCCTATGTCGGCATAGGCCTTGCCTTGAAAGCCAAGGGGGCGGACCTTGAGGAAGTGCTTTATTATTACAAGACCGCCACCGATATGGACCCAGCCAATGCCCAAGCCTTTGAACAGCTTGGGCGTTTGTATTATTCCTTGAATAAGTATGACCCGGCCGAGAAGGCTTTCCTCAAGGCGCTCAGTATCGATCCCGGTCTCACTGAGGCGCGATTGTCCCTGGGGTGGGTGTATCTGCTGGGCAAATCCAAGCCCGCCATTGCCACCAAATATTTCCAGGACAGCTACCGCACGACCAAGGACCCCAATGCGTATTTTGGTCTGGGCATGGCCTATTTTGCCAACAATGACCGGGTGTTGGCGATGGAGGTCATCACCGGTTTGCGTAAGATGAATCAGGATGACCTGGCCAACCGCCTTGAGCAGATGGTGCGCGAGAACCGCCGGGTGAATCTCGCCGCTGAAAGGGATCCCAAGCCTGCAGCAGATGCAACATTGCCTTCCACGCCGCGTAAGGACGCCGGCATCAAAGTCCGCCTAAGCGGCAAACTCTCCAGCGTCGATTAAATTTACTCGCTCAATTGATAAACGGCAATAGGCTTTATTGCACAAACGGGGTATTTTCGCCGTTTGCTTCGGTTTACGGATCGAACATTTTATAGAATATTGTGTATATGAATGTTCTCACCGTAAATCTTCGCAAACATTTGGCGAAAAACCCCTGAATGTTTGCGCAATAAAGCCTATTGCCGTTTATCTATTATGTGTGGGGTTATTGAGAGAGGATGGTGCGGGGTTTGCTGAACGGAGGCGATATGAGAGCCAGCCGGCGGAGCGTAGCCGGCTGCGGCGA
>JAYVSG010000239.1:0-4140 GCA_043775535.1 Candidatus Omnitrophota bacterium | reverse complement strand
GACAACCCTACCATAGCTGCGGCGCACATCGATCGCTTCAAATACCTTCTGCAATTGCCCATCATTAGCACGGCCGACCACGGCTAATTGTCCCTGCAGGGCCATGCCTTCCCACGGCAGGATATCCTTGATAGCATCTTCCAAACCCAGACGCTTCAAGGCACAGGCCGCAACAATGATCCCATCAACCACGCCCTTCTGTACAAGTTCCAGGCGTTCTTCGATGGTGCCGCGTATCTCGACAAGTTCAAGGTCCGGCCTTAAGAACCTGACCTGCCCTTGGCGCAATAGACTGCTGGTGCCGATCCGGGCAGCTGCCGGAAGTTCATTCCAGGCGCATTTGCCAACCCATGCATCGGCATCACCGATGGATACGGTCAATGCAAAGATGGCCAGGCCCGGACGAAGGTCCTTCGGGAGGTCCTTGGCGCTATGGACAGCAATATCGATCTCACCCTTAAGCAAGGCGGTATCGAGGGTATCGGTAAAGAAATCTTGAGCAGGCTGGGAGGTCAAAGCCGTGATCTTATCCTTGTCTCCCTGTGTGGTGAAGGTCACACGTTCGAAAGCGAGAGCTCCGCCTAAAAGGCGGACCACTTCCTCGACCTGGCATAAAGCCAGTTTGCTTGAACGGGAACCTATTTTAACGGGTTGCATAAGGCAGGTATTATACCAAATACCCTATTTTTTGACCAACTCTTTGATGGCAGGAAGGGCTTTCATGGCGGCGTCTTCACCACGCTGGATGAGCTCGTTGACCTTGTATAATTCAAACCAATTGATGCCGCGCAGGTCCGGATGGATGAGCACGTCCGCCTGTTTGGCACTGGCTTCCGCGAGGATATATTCACTGGCCTGCAGGGTGCGTACGATGATGTCCGCAACATTAGGGGTGAAGGTCTTACCCAACATGGCCCCCAGACGAAAACCAAGGTATTTCAAAGGATGCTGCACGAACGGGATGGCCGCATGCTTGCGCATCTCCTCTTTTTCCAATTCAAAACTGTAGGCCACATCCTGCGGGGACTGCAGCACATTGACCGCAATGATCTTCTTGACGCCCATCTCGACCAAGACATTGGTGGGCAATGGGTTCAATACCCCGCCATCGATGATCATCTGTTCGTCTTCCATGATGGGCTTGATGACACCGGGAATGGCAATGCTCTTGCATATGGCATCGACCAGGGTGCCCTGGCTGATGACGATCTCCTTACGGCGCACCAGGTCATAGGCAACGATCCGAACCGGGACCTTGGTCTCAAGGAAGGTCTTATTCTGCAATTTACCCTTCAGCCAATGGCGGATGGCCCTTCCCTCCACAAGCCCTGCGATGGGGATCAAGGCCAACGGGATGAGCAGGCACAGGACCATGAGGCCGATAAAATAATGTCCGGTGATGACGAAAAGGAGCATGATGATCATGATGACGACCATGCGCTGGATCGGGGGATCAAATAATTTCAAACCGCCTGAGGGCTGTTCGAACTCGCGGCCGATCTTTTCTAACTGTGACGCATCATTCCCGACTGCCCAGATACCCGCGATCAAGGCTCCCATGCTGCTGCCCACGACCATGTCGACCGGGATGCCCTCTCTTTCGAGGACGCGAAGGATCCCGATATGCGCCATGCCTAAAGCAGCCCCGCCGCCCAAGACCAACCCGACCATGACCAGGCTGATGCGCCGTGAAAGGCGGCGCAAGACCTGTGCGTATTCCGTGTCCCGCGATACTTCCACAAAAGAAAATCCGCCATCAATGGTCAGGTACTTGAATTGCTCCGGCTTTAAATGCGGTAGCACCAGGAACACGTCGTAATTCAATATCTTCTTGATGTCCTCATGCGGCATATGCTTGTCATGCTCAACACCGCTGATGATGACCTGTATGTTTTCCGCGAGGAACTTATCCTTGAGCGATCCGATCAAGTGGTCAATGACATGGCGGGTCATTTCCAGGTCTTTTTCCCGGTCCACCGACACCAGATGGATGATATCCGACTGGATCAAGGTCTTCATGACCACGTCGTCCATCTCATTGGGCAGGTCGAGGATGATGTAATTGTAATCATTCACCGGTGCACTGACGAACTGGCTGATCTTATTCAGCACCGCCGGGCTGGACGGGTCGAATTTGACGCTCAAAACATCAATGGAGATCTTGCCCTTAACAATGCTTTCTATAATCTTGTGGTGATCGTAGGCAATATCCGCCAAATTAATGCGCTGTTCATCCTGGTCGGAAGAAAGGCTCAGGAGCAAGACCTTCTTGTCACTTTCTTCTTTCAAATGGATGGCCAAATTGGCCGCATAGGTGGACGAACCAGAACCTTTCAGCGGCGCATAGACGGCGATGATGGTGCTTTCCTGCGTATCGCGTGTGCGGGTCACGTGCTTGCGGATGCGCTGGGACAGGCTTTGGCTTAAGGCAACCGCGAGTTTCGGGGTCGACTTCAAAACAACAGAAAAATCATCCTTGGGGATCTTCAGGATGACCGAATCATTAATGGCTTCGTAGGTGTGGGAATGGTTCTCGCCCGTCAGCGCCGAAATGACACCGAAGTGCATGCCGCGCAGGATGAAATCACTTTCATCCTTTTGACCGGAGCTGTTCAGCGTATAGGCCTGCACACGGCCGGACACCAGCGCATAAAAACCATCTGCGGGGGCACCGTGCTTGCACAGCACATCCCCTTTATTGACCTCGATCAAGATCGACCTGCGGGCGATGCGGTTCAATTCAAACCAATTAAGCCCGGCAAAGATCGGGATCTGTTTGAGAACGGCAAGCCTGTTCAAATGTGATGGTAAGGCGGTCATTTAATGATCTCATTTTCCAGCCAGATGAATTCCTTGGCCAATACCTTCTTGGCCAAGCTCAATTGCTGGCGGTCGTGGTTAATAATACCATCCTGCAGCCAGCCTTCAATGCGTTTCCGGGCATCCATGCAAAAATTGTCCGCCAGGTCGACGGCATTGGGTTGACCATTCTTGACGAGCATGGCCGCGTAAGAACAAACCGCCGACATCGCGAATAATTCTGTCCCCATGTCAACGACACGCGCGAGGATGCTTTGTTTGCTTTCCAGTTTCTGCTGGTATTTGGTCATTTGATGGAAGGTATAACGGGCCACGCGCTTGCTTGCCCCCTGCACATAGATCATATGCGCATCCAGCGGTTTGGGCAGGTTCGCGATGTCCGGACCGGCCAGGGAAGGCAGCCAGAGTTTGGGATACCAAAGGGCATAATAGGCAAGCATCTTGAATGCTGCTGCCAATTTTGCGCCGATGGGCGTTTTGGGATTCAATAAAGGCTTTATCTTGGATAAATGCGGATCCAGGGCTTCACGGGCGATGAAGAGGTGCATGATATCACTGGTCCCCTCGATGATACGGTTGATGCGCACATCGCGCAGCACCCGCTCGACCGGCCAATAATCTACGCCGCGCTTGGCCAGGGATGAGGATGTTTCATAACCGCTACCCCCGCGGATTTGCAGGGTCGTGTCGGTCACGGTCCAGGAGACTTCCGTACAAAAATATTTCGCGATCGCAGCTTCCACACGGATATCTTTGCGATGGTCGTCGGCCATGGCAGAACACAGCCACGTCACAGCCTCCATCGCAAAGGTATAGCTGGCAATATAATTGAGCTTCAAGGCCACGGCCTCATGCTCACCGATGGCGCTGCCCCATTGACGGCGCTTGGTGGACCATTCACGGGCCACATGCAAACACCATTTGCCGATACCCGCCGAGGCGGCCGGCAGGGTTAGGCGGCCGGTGTTCAAGGTCATAAGAGCGAGCTTCAAACCCTCACCCTCACCCAGGATGATATTCTCGCGCGGGACGACCACATCCTTGAAACGGATCAGGCCGTTCTGGATGCCGTGCAGGCCCATGAACATACAGCGATGGACACGTTCGATGCCCGGGGTCTTGGTCTCGACGATGAAGGCGGTGATCTGTTTGATCTCCTTGCCCTTGACGATCTTAGGCGGAGTGACCGCCATGACAACCAGGACATCCGCGATCATGCCGTTGGTGCACCAGAGCTTCTCACCATTGATGACAAAACTTTTCCCATCTGCCGTCGGGGTCGCGGTGGTGACCATATTGCGCGGATCAGAACCGGCATTA
>JAYVSG010000238.1:0-9065 GCA_043775535.1 Candidatus Omnitrophota bacterium | reverse complement strand
CATCCAGGTCTGAATCATTGGAAGCTTTCCAGGAAAGACGTACGAGTTCGGCGGATGTCTCTTCAGCCGCACAAACAGCGGGCAAAGGACAGGCGAAGGAGATAAAAAGGGATAGGATTACAACGAAAAAAGGCATTATCCAACCACAGCTCCTGAAGATAGGCCTTTAACAATGTGTTTTTGCATAGCTAAGTATACCATAATAATAGGTATCGCTGCCATTGTTAAGCCTGCCATCAGGACCGGATAATCAACGCTGTTTGCACCCTGAAAGACCATTAACCCCCTTTGCAAGGGCATCAGTTCGCTGTTCCCCAAAAGCAGGGTGGCCAGGATATATTCGTTCCAAACATTCAGGGAATTAAAAATGACAATGACCGCGATGGCGGGACGGGCCAGCGGCAAGGCCACATGCCACCAGATGCCAAGCTTGCTGCAGCCATCGATGCGCGCAGCATCTTCCAGGTCGGCCGGCATCTTATCAAAGAAGGTTTTGAGCAAAAGGATGCTCATGGACAGACCCACATTGATCATGCACAGGATGTAGCCGAAGCGGGTGTTGATCAGGCCCAGCTTGTTCATCAGCACGAACAAGGGCACGAAGCTACCCGGCAGGGGGATCATCATGGCGGCGACGAACAGGTAGAAAATGATGTTCTTGCCCGGAAAATCAAGGCGCGAGAATGAATATGCCGCCAGGGAAGAAACCAGGATGATACCGGTCACGACGCTGGTCGTATAGATCACGCTGTTGAGGAAATACCCGGCGAATTTTCCCTTGGTCCAGGCGACGGCGAAATTATTGAAGAACAGGTGCGCCGGGATCAGGCCCTTGTCAACGAAGATGGTCTCATTGCTCATAAAGGCCGAACGCACCATCCAGAACAAAGGGAACAAACAGGACACGGCCACGGTGAGAAGGAAAATATGGACGATCGTGGACTTGAAGAAAGCTGTCAGCTGGTATTTGTTCGTCTTCATGCCTGTTTTGCCTTGTCTGATAATTGCTTCACGATGAAGGAGATCGCGACTAAGATGGCGCCGAAAATGACAGCCTGGGCGCAGGCATAACCGAACTGGTTGGTGCCGGACATCGACGACAAAATACGGGTGACCGGCACATCGGTATGGTAGACGAGGCCCTTATTGACCATGGACAAGATGAGGACGAAAACCTGCATGGAGCCCAGGATGGTCAGGATCACAACCACCAGGATCACGGGGAGCATCATGGGGATGGTGACGTTCGTGAACGTTTTCCACGCCCCTGCCCCGTCGACCTTGGCGGCCTCGTAAAGCTGTTTGTCGATGGTCTGCAAACCCGCCAGGAGCATGATGAAACCCCATCCAAAACCCTTCCAGCTGTGGACAACGGCGATGCAGGTAAGCGCAGTATCAGGAGAACCCAGCCAATTGTGCACCAGTTGCGGCAGGCCGGATGTATACAAAAGATGGTTAAGCAAACCAATGTACTGGCCGTTCTGCAGGCCCGGGTCCAGGATCCAGTTCCATAAAATACCGACGACGACTTCTGAAAGCACCGGCGGGATGAAGAACACCACACGGTAAAAACGCTTCATGCGGATGTCGCGGTCGCAGGCGAGCGCCAGGGCAAAGGCCAAGGCGTTCTGGAAGGTCAAGGCAATGAGCGTGATGTAACCGGCATGCCCCATGGAATTCCACCACACCTTGTCCCCCATCAATTCCTGAAAATTGGCAAGGCCGACGAAATGCTTGGGACCGATCCCCTTCCACTCATGGAGCGAAAGGCTGAACATCTCGAAAAAAGGATAGATATAAAAGGTGATGAAGATCGCAAACGCCGGCAGGACGAACAGGAAATTCTCAAAATTGCTTTTGAATATCGCTGCCTGCCTGAATTTGGAGGCTATGGTCGCGGTTGCCTTCATTATTTTTGTTTCGCCATCTGCTTGACCTTGACCACTTGCACTTCAGCGGCGGCCTGTTCGGGCGTCTTTTCATTGATGATGATGGCTTGGATGCTCTTGTCAAAGGCCTCGATGACCAGCGGGTCCTCATTGATGGGCCAGATGGTCGGATGGGTCGAATTCTCCATGCCCTTGGCGAAAGCCTCCAACACCGGCGGGATCAGGGCCATGGCTTCACGGTTAGACGGCAAATTATTAGTTTCCTTGGCCAACACCGCCTGCTGTTCCTTGGCGGTCAGCCATTTCAGAAAGGCCGCAGCCTTGTCCTTGTTGGGGGAACCGTTATTGACCACAAAGGACGAGCCCGCCCCGCCCCAGATCTTCAACGGGAACGCCGTGCTGATGGGAGGCGGAGGCATGACCCCATAATCCAGATTCGGGTTCATGTCCTTATACACGTTAACAGCCCAGGAGCCGTTGAAGGTGAACGCGGCGCGCTCCAGGGCAAAATCCTGCTCGGCATATTTATTACCCTTGGTGACGATCCCGTCGAGCAAAACACCCTTCTTGCTCAGGTCGGCAAAAACATTAAAGACCTTGATCCAATCAGGATCGGTGTAGGGCACCTCGCCGCGGAAGGTGGCCAAGATCTTTTTCTCGCCCATGATATTGAAGGCATAGTTGGAGGCAAAGCAATCCGCAAGCCATAACTCACCCCAACCGGAAACGAACGGGGGCGTGCCGATGCGCTTTAAGGCAGCAGCGGCCTGGATGAATTCTTCATAAGTTTTTGGGGGATTCTGGATGCCGGCCTTGGCCAAAAGCTTCTTGTTGTACAACATCTGCATGTTGGTGACGTCGATGGGCACACCGTAGATCCCAGGATTGATGCCATAAATATTCCCGTCCTCAAAACGGTTGACGGCAATGGCTTTTTCGAACAAGGCCTTTTCCCACGCGCCTTTATCAGCGGCAAAAGCATCGGTCAGGTCGGCAACGAGGCCGGCCTTGATAAAATCAGCCATGATGGATTTCTTGTCGAGAATACCGTAAATATCGGGAAGGACATTGGCCTGGGCGGCCGCGATGATCTTCTGGGAATATGCGTCTGACGGGGCGAACAACTCAACAACAACGTCAATGCCTGTTTCTTGCTTGTACTGCAGGGCGAGCTTCTTGATGGTCTCATCGCGGTCGGTCATCCAATGCCAAAGCAAGACCCGGTTGGATGGCTGGGGGGCTTTGGAACAACCTGCACCGAACAACAACACCAAGCTGCAAATCCATACCATCAATGTGCGCATTCAGGCTCCCCGTTAAGATGTTACGATCTGATGACCTAGAAATCTAACATAGCCCTTACGAGGCGTCAAGCAAAACCTTGAGCGTGAGAGCGCTCTGGATCAGGCTCCTATTAAGGGAGACTTCCCCTTTGCCAGCCTGCTCAAAAGCGACCGGTTTGCCATCCGCCAGAACTCCCTTGATCTTATAGGAACCCGCATCCAATTTACCCGGATTATGGTATTCAACCCGCACCGTTTGCCCGGCAAACTGGCAGGTGACACCGGCCACCCCCTTGCGGTCGAACTGCTCCTTGACCAATTGCGGGGCCAAGACCAGATCGCCCCAGCGGCCGCGCACGCCAAAGGCCTGCGTCAGGGAGGTCAGGACCAGCCAACTGGCCGAACCGGTCAGGTAGTGGTACATGCCCCGGCCTTCGGAATCAAAATATTCAGGGATGCCGGGATAGATCCTGGCGCGTTGGCCGTCTTCGGCCATTTTATAAATGGAATCCAGGACGGTAAACCCTTCCCGGGCAAACCCACGGCTATAAAGCGCATACCCATACATGACGTTCATATGGGAAAAGAAAGCCCCGTTCTCCTTGGTGCCGTAGGCAAACCCAAAAGCCCTGCCCAATTGCAGGTAATGGCGCACACCAAAATCCGTATTCAAACGGTAGCCGCCAAGCTTTTTGTCGCGCAGATATTTGTCCACGCTCGTAACTACTTGGAAAACCTCATTATCGGAAGCCAGGCCGCTCATCACCGCAAAAACCTGTCCGGTCAGGGTCATGCGAACATTCCCATCGACCTTGCCCTCGACACGCCGGGCATCATTGTCGTAATAGCCGTTGAACCATTGGTCTTTCCCGACCATGATCTTCTCATGGGCACGGATGTGCTTGAATATCCAATTGCCTTTTTTGCGCAGGTCAGCAGCTGCATCGATGATCGCCACATCCACCTGTTCGCCGCTGACGGCAGGTTGGACGGAATGGAAATATGTCCCGTACAAATGGTCGTATTTTTCTTTTGCGTTCTCATAGTTGACCGGCTTGGCGGTCAAGGTGTCCAGCAGGGTCACTACTTCTTTGGCCACACGGATTTGCGTAATATTCTTCCGGCGGCCCAATTCTTCGAGCGTATCCGCAATCTGCAATAGATTGCCCGCATAGAAGGAAGAAAATGCCACGCTTTCCCCACGGGCAAAGGCCATATCCAGGCCGTCATTCCAGTCCGCACTTTCCAGGCGGATCATATTGTGTGCGCCCACATTGAAGAATTGGGTCAAATTCTGGACAAGCACGTGCTCGAGGATGTTGCCTTCGTAGACATGCCCTTTCTTATCCAGCAATTTATTGCCGTAGGCAGCGACCCAGGCAATGTCCTTTTGCAAACTGCGGGAGAATTGCGGATCGCGGAAATAAGATTTCTTCTGCAGCAAAATATCGAAATCACCGCTTTGGTGGATGTAGAGCCCCAGGGTCAAGAACGGCCAGCAGCCGTGATCCATCCACACGCGCGTGATCGCATTGCGGTCGGCGATGAATTCACCGGGCTTGGTGCCGATGATGGTGGCATTGCTGCCGTCGATGCGGATGCCTCCGCAATTGCCAATGAGACCCTCGCGCACAAGACCGGGCTCGATCAGGATCAGGGACAAAAGATCCTGCCACAGATCTCGCCAGCCCTTACCTCCCTTGCCATAATCATGGTCAGGCAAGAATGAACACCCGAAAATACGGCGCAAGACCGGCTGAAGGGTGACCCAGCGCATCCAGGCGTTGAAATTCGTGTCACCGCTGTTGAATTGTATGCTCGCGACCTTGGCGGCCCAGAATTTAATATTGGCCTGCAGGCTCGCGTCAAATTTAGTCGGGCTGTCAAAACGGGCGAAGATCTGCCCCGCCTGTTTTGCGTCCGTCGCTATTCCTAGAGCAATGATATAACTTTTACTTTGGCCGGGCTTCAGCACCTGGTCCTTAAAACGCAGGGCCCCGACCGCTTCCTTGCCCTGCATGGCTTCATCGGACAAACGTGCGGGCTTGGTGTTTTCCAAAACCGCCCAAGGCGCATCCATGTTCCCGCCGTCGCCATAAAAGGCATCCGTGGTGGGGAAAGATCCTGTGGGAAGCACTCCTTTGTCATCGCGGCCATAAACAAAATAAACGCTGCGTATTTCCTTATGCCCTTCTTCATTGAAGGCCATGGTGGGTTCAACCAGGACACCTTCGGGCAATTGCGTGATGCGGTTCAAAAGAGCGGTCACATGCTCATGGTCATGTTTATTGGCCAAGGAACGGCCGAACACCGGCACGGCTGCGGTCGGCGTAAAGGCGATACTTTTCTTGGAGATATTCTTGATCGTCACGCGCATCAGTTCGGCTGTCTCATTGCTCGACGGGATGAAATTGACCGCGGTCAATTCAAGGCCAACGGACTTGTGCGTGCGCGTCACCTGGTGCCAGAGCTGGCCGATCTCAACGGTGGTGGAATCCGGTGCGCTCTCCTTGGCCAGTGAATATACACCCTTGCCTTTGACGGCAACGAAGAATTCACGGGACGGGTAACGTAGATCTTCACGGGAAGCAGGCTTGGTCACGTAATGGAATTTATCGATCTTGACGTCCCCACTTAATGCAGGGGTGATCGCGGATTTCAAGGACGCGGCATCGGTACCGGAGAGCGGAGCATAGATGGCCTTGATGCCGGCGGCTAATTTTGAACGGAAGGTAACCCCATCGGGTAAGAATGTGTAAAATTTTTCTTTAGGCATGGAAACGATCAGTCTTGGAGGGTGAATTTGAACAAGCGCTGGACTTGCATGAAGTTGATTTGGGGGAATTGGAGGCCTATGTCCCACATGGATGCGTTGGCAGGACGGCTCCATGCCACCTTGCCGGAGATCACCATGGGTGCTCCGCCATCAGGGACTTCCACCTCGATCGCGACCGGATCATCCAGGAACATGCGTTCCGTGGTGATGATGCGCACACCGGACGCGGAAGCATCCCTTAAAAAAACATCGGTACCAAAATCACTGCGGGAATCCTTGAACTTGGTGGGGAAGCGGGCTGAAAAGCGTTCGAATAAACGGCGCTCATCGCTCATGGCTTATCCATTCCGGAAATGTTTGTTCAACCTGGTCTGTGAACCGGATAAAACCTCTGCAAAATTAAGGCCGATGCGGTATTGGTCTGAATCCGAAAGCTTGCGCACCCATTTCACAACCCCAAGCACCAGAACGGGTTCCGTATCTGGTTTGAGTTGGATCTCGATGGCCACCTTCTCATTGATCTCATGGGGATGGGGAGAAACGAAACCGATGCCGTGACGGCTGATATCGACCGTCTGTGTGTCATCGAACGCAGAACCTTCTTTACCTTCAACAGGCACAAAACAACCATGGCGGGAGTCATTACGTTTGTTGGAGGCTGTTTTTATCATGTGGTTTCCGTGTAGATGCTGTTAAGGTAAGGTTAAGATACCGCAAAGCGCTTTCTTAATAGAGATTATAGAACATACGGCCAAAAGTGCAATTAAAATCAAATAAATCTTTCAGGCGCAAAACCCCATTATTCGCAAAGTATTATCGATATTTGATTGATGCGCATTTTGACCGATGTTATACTCTGAGCTATGTCCACAGAACAAAAAAATCCAAAAAAGATGCAGATGACCCTTGATGAATACAAGAAGGTCAAGGAACAATATGCCAAGAACAAATTAAAACTGCAATTCCCCATGCTCATCAAATGCGTGATCGGCATCCCAGTCGCATACCTGCTCTTCCTCTTTATTTATTTCCTTGTGTATGTCCGCTTTGCGGGTGACCACTGATATGATGACCGATGTGATCATTGCCTGCATCCTGGTCTTCCTGATCTGGCGGGGAATGTCGCGCGGTTTCCTGCGTTCGCTATTGGGACCCGCATCCTTCGTGATCGGCACCGCCGCAGCCTATGCCTATTACAATATCAGCCACAACATTTTTGTCAGTGTCGCCATCGGCTTCTTCGGGCCTTTTATCTTGTTGTGGTTCTTCCGCGTGGTGGTCAACTCCTTCTCGGATGTCAAAGCCCCTTCACCATTGAGCAGTGCGCTTGGAGCCCTCGTCACCGTAAGCTGGGGCATGGTGCTGGTGCTTCCCGTCATTGCCGTGCTGGCACTGCTGCCGCCGATGTATGCGGCCATCAATTCGTCCTATGCCTATGCCGCTTCCAGGCCGCTGGCCAAATATTTCAAACTGCCTGAGGCGGATGCACCAAAACCCGCACCGGCGGCCACAAAAGGTCCACAGCAGCCCGAGTCTCCCACCGTGAAAGCCTTGGCCGAAGACAAACGCATGCAGGAGATCCTCAATGATCCCACGATCGTCAAAGCCATTGAAGAAAAGAATTACGCGGCGTTGATGTCCAATCCAAAAATAATGGCCATCGCCCAGGACATGGAATTAATGAAGAAGGTTCTCGCTACCTACGGCAATCACTGATTAATCCTGCCCCCGCCCAATTGGCCATTGCGGACAATATTCTGGGAACCCGCATCATAGAGACCTTGTACGTCCGCGGCGGTCAGGGCGCGGTCATAAATACGCACATCATCGATCTTACCGTTGAATCTTCTACCCTTGGGACTGCTGCAGTTATCGTATTGTTCCGCGATGGAAAGACAGCCGGCCACCGCAAGAGGATTAGAATTTGAAGTATTAGCTGTTTGAACACCGTTGACATAAAACTTGGCCGTGCCCGAGTCCCGCACCATGACCAGGTGATACCAAGTATTGGCGGACGGCAGGGAATAACCCGACCCGATCCATACGACCTGCCCATACAGCCCTCCGAACTCCGAAGAATTTGCTGCCGGCCCCAGGACGATCCCGTATCCTCCCTGATCGCTGCCATTATAGAAGATCATGGCGGTGTTCTGCGGGAGCGAAGCCGGATTGACCCAGGCAGATATGGTCCAGTTATCCGTCACGGCGGTGACACGTTCCGCAGCAATATAATTGCTGGTGTCGAAGCTTAAAGCTGTGCCTCTAATGCCTGCGGTCCATGCCGGAGAGCTGACCAAGGTGCCGTGATGGCCATTGCCGCTGGCATCTTCAGTGATCGTACCGCTGCCTTCATCAAGTTTCCACCAGCCGACTAACGAACCGCCCGGGTTGCCATCATTATAAAGTTCTGTGATATCGCCCGCGGAGAGGGCCCGATCATAGACGCGCACTTCATCAATTTCGCCAGGAAAATATGCTGCATTTGTATTGGGAATCCTGCCTATGGCAAAGGCTGTATTAGTTGTACTAAATGTGGACGATGGATTATTGCATGGGGAAGATAAAGCGATCCCGTCAAGGTAAATGGAAGTCTGGTTAATATCAGTTTGCCCTGCCGGGTATGTTGCAACAATGTGATGCCAGTTTGTATCCGGCACCCAAATAAATCCCCTACCCGTATTCCTAGCTTCCACACCGATCGTATACTGTCCTGAACATCCCGCATTATTATCCGTCCATATGGCAAATCTGTTCCCATCCGTGACATTGTCCCCATGACCCATGATCTCATACCCATTGCCCGATGAAGGTAGACTTGAGATCTTAAACCATGCGGCATATGTCCTCGCTGCGGTACCTGTCGGTAAGCCAGAAGGGGCTATTTTCTCAACATATTGATTTGTTCCGTTAAAACTCAAAGCACCGCCCCTTTTACCCAAGGCCCATGTCGGCCCATTCGTGAGCGTTCCAGTATTGGCATTGGTGGTCTTGTCCGCCGCAGATGTTCCGCTGTTGTCGTTGAGATTCCAGTAGCCGACGAGACCGGTTGCTATATCCGCGCAGGATATGCCTGGAGATAAGAAGGTAAAGAATAATGTCATTCCCGCAAAAGCGGGA
>JAYVSG010000237.1:0-6283 GCA_043775535.1 Candidatus Omnitrophota bacterium | reverse complement strand
CAATTTGAATGAAAAGATCTCCAATCTGTTCAAGACCATCAATGTGGAGGAGCTGATCCAGTCCCGTAACCAGGGTGAGAAGCAGATCCGCGGTAAACTTTTACATGAAAGCGCCAAGGAACATACATGAGCGACACAACGATCAAACAGCAGCAGGAAGTCGAGAACAGCAAACTGGCCGGTGAATACCGTTACGGGTTTACAACCGACATTGCAACCGAAACCATCCCCAAGGGAGTCAATGAGGATGTGGTGCGCCTTATTTCATCCAAGAAGAAGGAGCCGGAGTGGATGTTGGAGTGGAGGCTCAAGGCCTTCCGCCACTGGTTGAAGATGACCGAGCCTGTCTGGCCCAATTTTGAATATGGCCCTATTGATTATCAGGACCTGCATTATTATTCCGCGCCCGTGCAAAAGAAGGAATCTCCGGCGAGCCTGGAAGAGGTGGACCAGGAATTGATCAAGACCTTCGAACGTTTGGGCATTCCTTTAACCGAGCAGAAGCGTCTGACCGGTGTCGCCGTGGATGCGGTGTTTGACAGTATCTCCGTTGGGACCACGCACCAGTCTGAACTGGCCAAGGTTGGTGTTATCTTTTGTTCCATGTCGGAAGCTATCCAGAATCATCCGGAATTGGTTAAGAAATATATTGGCTCCGTGGTGCCTGCGGCGGACAATTTCTTTGCTGCTCTTAATTCCGCGGTATTTTCTGACGGCTCATTTTGCTACATCCCTAAGGGTGTTCGTTGTCCTTTGGAACTCTCGACGTATTTTCGTATCAATGCCGAGAATACTGGGCAGTTCGAGCGCACCCTGATCGTGGCCGAAGATGACAGCTATGTCAGCTACTTGGAAGGCTGCACCGCGCCCATGCGCGATACCAATCAGCTGCATGCGGCCGTCGTTGAGCTTGTTGCTTTGAACAATGCCGAGATCAAGTATTCGACCGTACAGAACTGGTATTCCGGTGACAAAGAGGGTAAGGGCGGTATCTACAATTTTGTGACCAAGCGCGGCAAGTGTTTGGGTACCAATTCCAAGATCTCCTGGACCCAGGTCGAAGCCGGCAGCGCCATTACTTGGAAATATCCGTCGGTCATCCTGCAGGGTGATAATTCCATCGGGAAATTCTATTCCGTGGCCCTGACCAGCAATCGCATGGTGGCGGACACAGGCACCAAGATGATCCATATCGGCAAGAACACCAAGAGCACGATCGTTTCCAAGGGTATTTCTTCTGACAATTCGCACAACAGCTACCGCGGCCTGGTCAAGATCATGCCGTCGGCGGATGGGGCGCGTAATTTCTCCCAGTGTGATTCGATGCTGGTGGGGAACAATTGCAGCGCGAATACCTTCCCGTATATTGAAGTGAAGAATAACACAGCCGTTCTCGAGCACGAGGCTTCAACCTCCAAGATCAACGCCGAGCAGATGTTCTATCTGCGTTCGCGCGGGCTTGACCTGGAAGAAGGTATCTCGCTCATCATCAACGGCTTTTGTAAGGATGTGTTCAAAGAACTGCCGCTTGAATTTTCCGTTGAAGCGGTCAAATTA
This sequence comes from Candidatus Omnitrophota bacterium, assembly GCA_043775535.1. Lineage (GTDB taxonomy): Bacteria > Omnitrophota > Gorgyraeia > Zapsychrales > Fredricksoniimonadaceae > JACQQW01. The sequence continues at coordinate 4,726 of JAYVSG010000237.1, read as the reverse complement.
CTGGAGATGAAATTAGAGGGGAGTGTCGGGTAATGTTAGTTATCAAGGATCTGAAGGCTGGTATCGAAGGTAAGGAAATCCTCAAAGGCATCAATTTAACGATCAATCCCGGCGAAGTGCATGCCATCATGGGGCCCAACGGTTCCGGCAAGAGTACGCTGTCCAAGGTGCTGGCCGGCCATCCGCAATATGAAGTCACCGGCGGCTCCATCCAATATGACGTGAATTTCAAAAAGATCGAGCTTGTCGGCATGGAACCGGACGAACGCGCCAAGGAAGGCATCTTCCTGGCCTTCCAGTACCCTGTAGAGCTTCCCGGCGTCCCGACCTCGGTGTTCCTGCGTGCGTCCTTCAACGCAATCTGCCGCCATCAGGGAGCAGAGGAAATGGACCCTATCGATTTCGACAAATACCTGCGCTCCAAGATGTCCATCCTGCACATGGATGACAAGTACATCGACCGCGCGGTCAACGTGGATTTCTCCGGCGGTGAGAAAAAGCGCAACGAGATCCTGCAAATGGCTGTTTTGAACCCGCGTCTGGCTATTCTCGATGAGACCGATTCCGGTTTGGATATCGACTCCATGAAGATCGTTTCCGACGGCGTTAATAAACTGCGCAGCAAGAAGAATGCGGTTGTCCTGATCACGCACTACCAGCGTCTTTTGAATTACATACAGCCGGATTTCGTGCACATCCTTTTCGACGGCCGCATCATCAAGACCGAAGGCAAGGAACTCGCCCTTCAAGTTGAAGATAAGGGATACGACTGGCTAATTAAATAAATGTAAACGCATGTCATTCCCGCGAAAGTGGGAATCCATAATGGATGCCCGATTAAAACATTCGGGCATGACAATGAAGGAATAAAATGATGACCCAAGAACGCCTGCCCGTACGCATTGATGGGCTTGATGATTACCAAACAAAAATACTCAACAGCTCACCGGCCTGGCTCAAGGCCCTGCGCCAGCGCTCGGTCGTCCAGTTCACCGAATTGGGTTTGCCCACCGTCAAGGATGAGGAATTTAAATATACCTCTTTGGTCGAACTGGCCAAGACGCGTTTCCAGCTGCCCGCCGCCCATACCCTGCATGAAGACGACAAGCTTTGGGACTACGCTGACAAGGCGGACATCAATATCGTCCTGGTCAATGGCAAGGTGAGCGGTGAGCAATCGAATTTGAAAGACCTACCCAAAGGCCTGGTCATCATTTCGTTCAATGAGGCGGTGGCGGAATATCCGACGGAAGTAGAGGCTACCATCAGCAAAGTGACAGCCAATGACTCCAAGGCCCTGTTGTCCTTGAACCACGCGTTGTTCTTTGACGGTGTGTTCGTGAAAGTGGCGGACAAGGCGGTGATCAAGCCGTTGATCCATATCATCCATGTGACCAGTGACATTGATGATAACACCGTGGTGTTCCCGCGCACCTTGATCCATGTCGGCCAAGCTGCCCAGGTTTCCATTCTCGAAAGCCATGTGTCCTATGCTGAGACCTCGTATTGGAGCAATGCGGTCACCGATATCAAGGTTGGCCAGGATGCCAATGTGCAGTACTGCAAGGCCGAGGGTGAGGGGCTGCAGGCCGTCCATACCGGCACTAGCCGTGTCTGGCAGGAAAAGGGCAGCCATTTCGATATGTTCTCCTTCATCCAGGGTGCCCGTCTGGTCCGCAATAATTCAACCATCCTTTTGAAGGGTGAAGGTACCAACACCATCATGAATGCCTTCTATGCCTTGGACGGCGATCAGCATGTGGATAATCATACCTTGATCGATATCCAGCAGCCCAATTGCACCAGCTATCAATTGTACAAGGGTATCTTGAACGACCGCTCGCGTGCGGTGTTCAACGGTAAGATCTATGTGCATCCGATCGCCCAGAAGACCAATGGCTATCAGCTCAACAAGCATTTGCTTCTGGGTAAGGAAGCGCGCATCGACACCAAGCCTGAGCTTGAGATCTTTGCCGACGATGTGAAGTGTACCCACGGCGCCACCATCGGCCAGCTCAATAAGGATGAGGTCTTTTACCTTGAAAGCCGCTGCATCAAGAAGGAGATGGCCATCCAGCTCCTGTCCCGCGGTTTCATCGACGACATCATCAACACCATCAAGAGCGATGCTGTCCGCCAAAAATTGAACAAGCTCCTAATCGCCAAATTCCCCGCGGTCAAACTTTAATGTCATCCGCGGGTGAAGTCATTCCCGCGAAGGCGGGAATCCATACTATGGCCTTCGACGTCAATAAATATCGAGCTGACTTCCCTAATCTAAGCATCAACGTGCGCGGTAAGCAGCTTGTCTATCTCGACAACGCCGCGACCACTCTCAAGCCCAAGCTTGTCATCGACACCCTCAATGAGCATTACACCCATGGTGCCTCTAATGTGCACCGCGGCGTTCATTTCTTAAGTGAACAGGCCACCAAGCACTACGAAGATGCGCGCATCAAGGTCCAGCACTTCATCAATGCTAAGTACAGCCACGAGATCATCTTCACCCGTGGTACGACCGACGCCATCAATCTGGCGGCCCAATCCTTTGGTCAGGCATTCTTAAGGGCAGGGGATGAGATCATCATCTCACACATGGAGCACCATTCCAATATCGTGCCCTGGCAGATGCTCTGCGACCAGGTGGGGTGCATTTTGAAGGTCGTCCCCATTAACGATGACGGCGAGTTCATCTTTGATGAATATTTGAAGTTGTTATCTTCCAAGACCCGGCTGGTCTCGATCGTCTATGTGTCGAATTCTTTAGGGACCGTCAATCCCGTGGCCCACATCATAGAAGCCGCGCATGCCGCAGGTGCCAAGGTGCTTCTGGATGCCGCCCAGGCGGTTACTTTCGAACCTATTAACGTCCAGACCCTGGATTGCGATTTTTTGGCCTTCTCCGGTCACAAGCTTTTTGGTCCAACGGGTATTGGTGTTCTTTACGGCAAGGAAGCCTTGCTCAATGAGATGCCGCCGATACAGGGCGGAGGCGACATGATCAAGAGCGTCACCTTTGCCAAGACGACCTACAATGTCCTGCCCTATAAATTTGAAGCCGGCACGCCTGCGATCGCCGAGGTTATCGGTTTAGGCGCGGCGATTGATTATGTGAATTCCGTCGGGTTTGCCAACATGGCCCCGCATAAGAAAGAATTGCTGACCTACGGCACCAAGCTCCTGTCTGCTATTCCTGGGGTCAAGCTCGTCGGCACAGCTAAGGAAAAGACTTCTGTCCTGTCCTTCGTTGTTGAACATATTCATCCTCATGATCTGGGGACCCTGGTTGATGAGCAGGGGGTTGCCATCCGCACCGGCCACCATTGCACTCAGCCGGTCATGGAACGGTTCAAGATTCCCGCCACTGCAAGAGCTTCACTGGCCTTTTATAACACCAAGGAAGACCTGGATGCTCTTGGGGCAGCCCTATACAAGGCCAAAGAACTTTTTAGTTAATTGTCATTCCCGCGAAAGCGGGAATCTAGAGGACATATGAGAGACGAGCTCTACCAACAAACAATTCTGGAACACAACCGCAATCCGCGTAATTTCAAAAAACTCGACGATGCGACCTATGCCGCGGAAGGTTACAATCCGCTCTGCGGGGATCATTTGTGGATCTACATGAAGGTCAATGACCAGAATGTGATCGAAGAACTTTCCTTTGAAGGACAGGGTTGCGCCATTTCCAAGGCGTCCGCGTCCATGATGACCACCGCCTTGAAGGGGAAGAGCATCGACGAGGCCCGTGTGCTGTTCCACGAATTCCACAGCCTGGTCAAGGGCGATCTTAAACCCGACACTCAGGAGAATCATTTGGGGAAGCTTGCTGTCTTCTCCGGCATCTGGCAATATCCCTCAAGGGTCAAATGCGCCTCCTTAAGCTGGCACACCATGCACGGGGCGCTGGAGAAGAAAACTACTATCTCAACGGAGTAGTGTCATTCCCGCAAAAGCGGGAATCCATAACGATGCCTACGTTAGACCAACTTAATCGTCCTCTCAGAGACCTCCGCATTTCGGTCATCGACCGCTGCAATTTCCGCTGCCCGTATTGCATGCCCGAAGACCAGTTCCATCACAGCTATCAATTCCTGAACAAGACTGAATGGCTCACTTTTGAAGAGATGGTCCGCCTGGCGCGGGTTTTTGTATCTTTAGGGGTCAAGAAATTGCGCATTACCGGTGGTGAACCATTGCTCCGTCCCAACATCGATGAGCTCATCCGTCAATTGGCTGGCATCGAGGGTGTGGAAGACCTGGCGCTGACCACCAACGGCGCCCTATTGACCGAATGGGCGTCCAAACTCAAGGCAGCAGGTCTTAAGAGGCTCACCGTCAGCTTGGACTCGCTTGATCCTGATGTATTCAAGAGATTAAGCGGCGGTAAGGGCAAGGTTGAAGACGTCTTGAACGGCATCAAGGCTGCGGAAGCGGCCGGCTTCAAGCGGATCAAATTCAATGCCGTTATCCAGCGCGGGGTCAACGACCATACCATCATGGATCTGGTCCGGCATTTCCGCGGTACGGGGCATGTGCTGCGTTTTGTTGAGTATATGGATGTTGGTAATCAGAATCACTGGGAATACAAGAACGTGGTCCCTACCAGCGAGATCGTTCGCATGATCCAGGATATTTATCCGTTGGAGCATCTTGAGGGCACCGAGGGCGGGGAAACATCCGAACGCTATCGCTTCAAGGATGGAGAGGGGGAGATCGGTTTTAT
>JAYVSG010000236.1:0-2493 GCA_043775535.1 Candidatus Omnitrophota bacterium | reverse complement strand
CAGAAGCAATAAAAGGAAATTAGGATAACGCATGACTGCCTTGATTATAATTTGCCCGGAGGCGATATCCAATTATTTCTTTTCTTTCAACTTTTGCTCTATGGCCTCATACGCGCCAGCATCCAGCTTGAAATCCTTATAGGAAGAGCTGTCTGTTTCCGTCAAAGGATGATAAGCGAACACTCCAAGTTTGGTGGTCGGCTCAAAACTCAAGAATTGGCTTGGCGCCAGGACCTCATAATACACGCGGAAGTTATCCAGACGCTCATCGAAGCCTGCCCCAACCACAGGCGCCCCAGAAGGCGGAACAACAGGGGGAACGACCGGTGGGACCACCGGAGTGGTAACATTCACTATTGCATTAGCAGAAGCTGCCACATTACCAGCTAAGTCAGTAATGAGGTCCGAAATAAGGGTTTGAAGGCCTGTGCCTGACGTGGTCTTTGGGTCAAGGTCTTCGGCTAAATGACCGTCTGGAGCAAACCCTGACAGATTGTCCGTGGCATTGAACGGCACGGTCACCGTGCCGGTAAAACTGCCCCCTTCGCCCGGCGTGCCCTGAGGCGTACCCGCGGTGATGACAGGTGCGGTCTTGTCAATATTTAAGGATAGTGTGAGCGGGATCGCCACATTACCAGCCCTGTCTGTGATCCCGGCGGAGGTGATCAAGAGCCCTCTGCCCTCTCCACTCGTTGTCTGTGAAGGCAAGGTGCTCGTCAAAGCGCCCGTTGGCGCAAACCCGGAGCGTTCATCCTGGGCGAGAAGATCCACCTGCACATCATGATTATACCAACCGTACACATTGGCATGTTCATACACGGCCGTGATCACCGGCGCAATGGTGTCGATGTAGAACGGGCCCAAATGCACGGGTGTGGACTGCAGCCCGTGGATGATGTCCAGGGCAGCCACATGGAAATTCCAATTTTCACCGTCAAAAGGCGTAGTGAACGAGGTGCCGAAGACCCATTCGCCGCTACCGTTCAATGCAGCGGTAAAGACATCCGGCACAGCGTCAGGCGAGGTGGCCGCAGCCTCATCAAAAATATAAGAGAAACTATACGGATGCCCCAGATCGATCTCTTCGCCCAGGCCAGGTCCGCCGACGGAACCTTGCGGCGCATTCAATTGGATAGTGCGGCCGATCACATCGTGGTCCAAAGGCGCAGTTCCAAGATCATTGTCAATGATCGAACCGGTGGTCGACGTAACGGTGACATTGCCGGTAGCGGCATCGATCAAGGTAAGGGCCACATTGCCAGCCGCGGTCACGGTGGCGTTACCGCCATTGGTGATAACAGCAGATCCATTTTCCATGGTATACCCTGCACCCGCGAAAGCTGTGTAGGAATATTGTGCCGCATCGCCTACCACAAATTGCCAGGTCACGTCGATGGTCGGATCATTCGACCACGTGGCGACCTGGTGGGACGTGCTTTGCACATTAATGGGAGGGTTGATGGATGCCGGGCCATTATCGATGGTCACTGTCCCGCTGCCGGAATGGACAATATTACCATCTGCCATTAACTCGACATCGCCTTTGGCATTGACCGTGGCTTGGATCAGTAGATCCCCTGCTGAACCGCCATTGATCTTTCCGCCCACCGCGGTGTTGGTGATCCCATTGTGGCCATGGGACAAGGCATTGAGACTGGCCAACTGGCTCAGATCATTGATCGCTAGGCTTTTGCTGTTCTGGACCCTGATGTCACCGGACGTTCTATTGAACGCCGACACATGGTTGACATCCGTGACCAAGCCCCCGTTGACGGCAGTACCCGTCATCCCGGTATTGGCTGACAATGCCAGATTATCAGAATGGATGCTGCCGCCCGTTTGTGCAATAGAACCCTGTTGGGCAGTAAGGAAGGTGTTCGTGTTGGAAGATAAGGTTGCACCCGGTGACGCGATCCGTGTGGTATAAGAAAATTCCATCACCGCATCATTAAAATCCCTGTCGCCCAGGCCGTAAATATCCTCCCAGCCATATATGTTACCGGTACGCTGTAAATGGTTGAACCCGTCACTGCTGACCGCAGGGTCTTCCGCGTAGCGGTACGTATTCACTTGATCATCGAACGTGGTGTACAGCTCAAATATGTGCACGCCCAAGATCACGCCGCTGCTGGACAACGGGGTGACACCGTCCTGGCCAATGTCATCCCCCTGGACGATCGGCACAAAGGTCAGCTGGCCGTTGTCCCTTAAGAAATAACCGAATTCACGCAGCGCATACCTGCGCTCTTGACCGAGGTAATGCCAATCATAGGTGGTGACCGAACTCTCGCCCGGCGTCCCCAATACGATATTGTTACCGGCAAAAATATCCAACACTCCATCGCCTGTATTGATCGCCACTCCATTACTGACCGTATAATCGGTGCCGGCATGGCCGCGGAAATGGCCGCCTTCGGTGGTCACATCTGCCCCGGTGAAGTGGGTGACATTGCCCGCCGTGGCTTGGATGTCGACATCGCCGCCATGCGTGAG
>JAYVSG010000235.1:0-2135 GCA_043775535.1 Candidatus Omnitrophota bacterium | reverse complement strand
GCTTCCTGCCAGCGGCCGCGTTCGGGGTGGTGATCGCCGACGATGATGCCAGCGGCGAAGTGAATCTATCGTTCGATAAGGCATACGGACAAGCTCTGAAGCTGGCCAGTGAGATCGGCGCGGTCAAGAAGGAAGAGAAGGGCCATGGCCGCATTGTAGCCAAGGTCTATGATTGTGATGTGACCTTCTTCGTCGAGAAAAACGGTTGGCTCAAGTCCAAGGTTAAGGTCAAGGCCCGCAAATACCTGCTGGCCAAGCCGGACATTGCCTCCGGGATATTGTACCAATGGATGCGCCGGATGGGCGTCAAGGAATGAAGGCGGGTTTGAGTTTTCTGACGGCGAGCCATGTCAATATGAACGATCCTGCCTCAATAGCTACCGTCGCCATCGCTGCTCCCGCATAAGAGAACATAAAGATCAGGGCCAGGATCAAGGGAAGTCCCAGCGCTGCCATGGTGATATGGATGCGCGAATATGTGTCCGTGTGCCCGGCAACGAGCAGGAATTGCACGCGAAAGGCGTTGGCGCTGATGAAGAATACGGACACCAGCAAGAGTTGCAAACAGAATGCCGCGCGGGGATAGGAAGCCCCGCAGACCAGCTGGATGATGTTCGGTGCGCACAGGAAGATCACCGGAAGGCAGATCAGCGAAACGATGACGGTGATCTTTTGGATCTCCCCCATGATCTCAAAGGCCTTGGCCGGGCTCTTATGGAATATTTTGCTCAGGCGCGGAAAGATGGCCTGTGAAAAAGCCGAAAGGGGGAAGGTCTGCACCGCGTTGGCGATCTTTTCGGCGATCGAATAAAAACCCGTTATTGAATTGTTGGTCAGCAAGCCCACCGCAAAGACGCGGGTATTCGTATAGGCATTGATGGCCATCACGGAGATAAAGATGTTCCATCCAGCCATGAGCTGGTGTCGGATCTCGTTGAAGCTGGGGAAGGTAAAAGAAACGCCGAATTTACGGAACACGATGTACTGCCCTAGGAGACCGGTCATCACCGCCACCGACGATGTGATGAGAGGGACCTGCAGGTAATCCAGCGGGCTGCGCACGAAGATGAAGATGCAAAGGGCGTAGATGAATTCACCGAAGATATTGAGCTTGGCGATGTGTTTCATGGTTTCCGTGCCCTGGAAGAACCAGGTGGGAAAGAGGGTGTTGCCGATGACCGCCCCGAAGCTCAGGATGTAGATGAGCGGTTCATCGCTGAACTTGGGGATCAAGTGCACAATGCCCCATAAGATGCCAAGGCTGAGGAGGGCCAGGCAGGTCTTGATGGTCATCACCGCAGAGAAGACTTTATTGATCCGGGCAGGTTCATCCTGGCACAGGGATATTTCCTTGGTGGCAGAAACACTAAAGCCATAATCGGTCAGGATCATGAAATATTGTACAAAGGCCTGGGCAAAGGCGATCAGCCCGAAACGTTCGGGTCCAAGCGTCCGGAATAGATAAGGCAGGATGATGATGGGCAGGATATAGGTGATGGCCTGCAGGCCGGATAGGGAGAGCACATTGTGCATGACCCGTTTTCCTTCCGAGGGGTCCACCATCCGGTATGTCTTTTGGATCAGGCGTATCAAGGCGTGCATGGGTTTAATTTAACATATTTTTGGCGGATTTGTGCGGCACACTGATATATAATTTAAAAATGGTCAAATTTCCGGATAATTTCCTTTGGGGCGCAGCCACTTCGTCCTATCAGGTCGAAGGCGGCAACAGCAATGCCGATTGGTGGCATTGGGAGAAGGGGGCGGGCAAGGAGCAGTCAGCCCGGGCCTGCGGCCATTATGAGCTCTATGCCCAGGATTTTGATCTGGCGAAGGGCTTGCACCATAATGCCCACCGTTTGTCCATTGAATGGGCCCGTATTGAGCCTGAAGAAGGCCAATTCTCCCAGAAAGAGCTACAGCATTACCTTGATGTCATCCTGGCCCTGCGTGCCCGTAATATAGAGCCCGTGGTGACCTTGCACCATTTCACCAATCCTGTGTGGATGAGCTCTTCCGGCGGCTGGGAGCGGCGTTCTTCGGTCGAACGCTTCCTGCGGTACAGCCGTTTCGTGGTCAAGGCGCTGGCCCCGCATGTGCATTTTTGGATCACCATCAATGAACCGACGATCTAT
>JAYVSG010000234.1:0-2255 GCA_043775535.1 Candidatus Omnitrophota bacterium | reverse complement strand
AACCGCCAGAACATCCAGTTCCACTGGGTGCGCAAGGAAAACGTCCTTTTAATGATCAAGGCGCTGGCAGAATCCGGCTTGAATACCTTGAACGGCTGCGGTGACAATACCCGTAACGTCATGGCCTGCCCCACCTGCCGTTTTTCGAGCGTATTTAACGCCAATGCCTGGGCCCAAAAAGCTGGTGCTTATTTCCAGCTGCCCATCGAACCCTTTGTTTCTGTCTGGGAAATTGACCCGACCAAGATACGTAAACCCGGCGAATCCTTCAAATACGGCAAACAGCTCCTGAACCGCAAGTTCAAGATCGGCTTTGCCGGCGTCATTGAAGAGCCCCAGAGCGGAAAACTGGTCGTGGACAACTGCGCCGAGGTACTTTCCGATGATATGGGCATTATTCCCATCATTGACGGCAATGCGGTCAAAAAATTCCAGGTCTATGTGGGCGGCGGTCAAGGCGAACGCAATGGCAAACCATCCATGGCCCGCCTTGCTGAACCATTATGCCAGGTCGATGAAGCCAATTTACTTAAGGTAATGGATGCCGTGGTCACTGTGCATCAGGAATGGGGCGACCGTGAGAACCGCATCTATGCCCGCATCAAATTCGTGATCAAAAAAATGGGCATTGCCTGGTTCCGCGAACAAGTAGAAAAAGTCTTGGGCTTTAAAGTGGAATTACCCATCGCCAATCTGGACGTCGGCGCCCGCCATATGCATCATGGCTGGACCAAACAGCAAACCAACGGACTTTGGACCTATGGCGCCTTCATTGAGAACGGCCGTCTCATCGACAATGGCCCGAACGGCAAATTGATGGAAATGGCGCATGTTCTGATGAACAAGTATCCCTGTGATTTTATGATCACACCCAACCAGGATGCCCTTTTCTGCAACCTGCCGGAAACCTCAAAGGCGGAATTTGAAGCAGATATGAAGAAATTTGGATTTGGAGAGCGTAACGGCAAGGCCTATTCCAAGCTGCGCCTTCTGTCCGGCGCCTGCGTGGGCCGTGACACCTGCCGCTTGACCTATACGGACTCAGAAAAATTCGAACCCTTCCTGATCGATGAGCTGGAAGCCATGGGCTGGGGAGATCTCAATGAATCGATCGGCATCACCGGCTGCGAACGCCAGTGCTTCCGCCCTGCCACCAAGACCATTGGATTGATCGGGTCAGGCTTTAACCGCTACCAGATGAAATTGATGGGCTCGGAAGATGCGCGCAATCAGGGATTGCCCCTGATCTACTCAGGCGATGACAGGATCTATTTGAAATCCATTCCCCGTGAACGGGTGGCGCAGGTCATTGATGTGCTTTTGAAGCACTGGAAGACCAATGCGAAGCCGGGTGAAGACCTGGGTTATTACAACCGCCGCATCGGCATGGATGCTGTTATTGACATGTTCAAAGCAAACCCTGTCACAGCCGATCTCACTGCCAAACCCATGCCTGCTGATTGCGTCATCGATTAAACTTAAGAACAGAGATGTAAATAGAAAGGCCGCTTCTCTTTAGAGAAACGGCCTTTTGTATTTTATGATGACGGTTTGGGCTTTTCGCCCAAACTTTTAGATCAAAACGCTTGCTTCATCCCAGGCGAAAGTAACTTCTTCTTCCTGGTCTGCTTTTTGCTGCGATTGTTCGTTGTGCGGTCCGTACATAGGATATATCCTCCTCGATGCTCCCATAGGGCTCTTTGGCCCTGTATCTAGGGATTAGATAAAAGGAAGTATAGCTTATTTACAGCCTTTTGCCAATATTTTTTTTGGTGAAGAGGTTTGGGAGGAAAAATATTAAAATTTTACTAAAAAGCGGTTTTATTGGTCCCGATGCACCGTGTCAGGGGCGAATGCGGGCAAACAGACCGCAATATATTCAGCACCGTCGGGATTTGGGGTCGAATATTGCACCCATTCCCCTGCTTTTGTGATGATGGCCTGCCCTTCATGCACATCAAAACTGCCATTCTTGGCTGTGACCTTCAAGACCCCCTTGGTCACATAGGTGTATTCATCAAATTCGGGAGTTTGACCCGGCTCAACCCATCCGGAAGGCGAGCGCATATGGGCAATACTGAGCGCAGAAGTCTTGGAATTGACCCGACCGATGATCTCATCGATCAATTTTGGTTTATTTCCGGCTGCTTTGATGCGGGCCGCTTGTTTAATGAGCTCTGGCATGGCTTTTTTAGGAAATCGCGGACAACATCCCGGTCACGCGCGCAAATTTTTCCCTGGGTTTGCCCAATTTT
>JAYVSG010000233.1:0-4742 GCA_043775535.1 Candidatus Omnitrophota bacterium | reverse complement strand
CGAAGGGGGTCTGGGGGAAACCTTCCCCCAGAAACACGAGCCTTCCTTTTAGGAGGGGTGTGACAGCGAAGGCGCAAAGCGCCTGAGCGCCAAAAGGGGAACCTAGGTTCCCCTGATGGGGAATGAGCCCTGCGGAAGCCTTGCTAGGCGAATGACGGCGAGGTAGCCAAGTGGTAAGGCAGCGGTCTGCAAAACCGCTATTCACCGGTTCGATTCCGGTCCTCGCCTCCAAATATTCCGGGGGCGGGTGGTGGAACTGGTATACACGCAGGACTTAAAATCCTGTGACCGTAAGGTCATGAGGGTTCAATTCCCTCCCCGCCCATGTAGTTTTGGTTTGCCAGGAAGGGTATGACAGCGAACCGCGAAGCGGTAAGCGCCAGAAGGGAAACCTGGGTTTCCCTAATGGGGAACAAGCCCTGTAGATAGATTTGTTGGCGCAGTGACGGACCCGTAGCTCAGTTGGTTAGAGCGTTTCCTTGACATGGAAAAGGTCACAAGTTCGAGCCTTGTCGGGTCCACCATCTTTCCCTTCTTAAATTCCAAGGAAGACCGATTCTCCGTAAGTTTGGTGCTCATTTAATGGACTATTCCCGCGACATAGATAAGTTACGCCACACCTGTTCCCACGTCATGGCCCAGGCGGTCAAGGAGCTTTGGCCCGAGGTCAAGGTCACCATCGGCCCTGCCATCGACAACGGGTTCTACTACGATTTCGACAAGAAAGAACCGTTTGCCGACGAAGATCTGAAAAAGATCGAGAAGGCCATGTATAAGATCGTCAACCGCAATCTCCCCATGACCGAAGAGGAAATGGACCGCAGCAAGGCCATTGAATTGTTCAAGTCCATGAAGGAAGATTACAAGGTCGAACTCATTGAAAGCCTTCCCGCCGATGAAAAGATCACCCTTTACCATACAGGCAAGGAATTCGTCGATCTCTGCAAGGGTCCCCATGTTGCATCGACCGGCTTGATCAAGGGTCTTAAGCTTTTGTCCGTGGCCGGCGCCTACTGGCGCGGGGACGAGACCCGTCCCATGCTGCAGCGCATCTACGGTACGGCCTTCTTCACCCAGAAAGAGCTCGACGAGTATTTAAAGATGCTCGAGGAAGCCGCCAAGCGCGACCACCGCAAGATCGCGACCCAGCTGGACCTGTTCCATATTTATCAGGAACTCGCCGGTGCCGGGCTTGTCTTCTACCATCCCAACGGCGCCATGCTCAGAAAGCTCATCGAGGATTACATCAAGGAAGAGCATTTGAAGCGCGGCTACAGCCTGGTCCATACGCCCAATGTGCTTAAGGGCAAGCTTTGGGAAATTTCCGGCCACGCGGCCAATTACAAAGAGAACATGTATTATTTCAAGGTGGACCAAGAGGATTATGTGGTCAAGCCCATGAATTGTCCGGGCCATATCCTGATCTACAAGTCCCAGGGCCGTTCCTACCGCGACCTGCCCATCCGCTATTTTGAGCTCGGTACTGTGTACCGCCAGGAAAAGGCCGGGGTGCTGCACGGGCTCCTGCGCGTGCGCGGGTTCACCCAGGACGATGCCCATTTGTTCATCCGTCCCGACCAGATCCAGCAGGAGGTCATGGACGTCATTGATTTTGTTTTTGCCACCATGAACGATTTTGGTTTCCACGACATCCACATTGAATTGTCGACGCAGCCGGAGAAGTCCATGGGCGAGCAGTCGAATTGGGACAAGGCCACATCGGCACTCGAGGACGCCTTGAAGGCCAAGGGCATCAAATACGACGTGGACAAGGGCGGCGGCGCGTTTTACGGCCCCAAGATCGATTTCAAGTTGAAGGATGCCATCGGACGCTACTGGCAATGCGGCACCATCCAGTGCGATTTTAATTTGCCGGAACGTTTCGACCTGCATTATATCGACGAGACCGGCGCACAGGCGCGCCCTATCATGCTGCACCGCGCCCTGCTGGGGAGTTTGGAACGTTTCATCGGTACCCTGATCGAACATTATGCGGGCAATTTCCCATTGTGGCTGGCACCGAACCAGGTGTCGATCATCCCGATCAAACCGGAACACGAAACTTTTGCCAAAGAAGTCAAAGACGCCTTGGGCAAGGCCGGCTTCCGCGTCATCATGGATGACCGGAACGAATCATTGTCCAAACGTATCCGGGAAGCTTCGGTCAAGAAGGTCCCGTATCTCCTTGTCATCGGTGACAAAGAGGTCGAAGGCCGTCAGATCGCCGTGCGTTTGCAGAACGGCACCGATCTGGGGTCCATGGGGCTCGAAGCCCTCCAAGAGAGGCTTGCCCAACAGATTGTTGACAAAAAATAGAATTTAGAGATAATATAGGACTTTTTAACGGAGGTAAGACTTGAAGAATATTCGCATCAACAATCAGATCCGCGCCCGTGAAGTGCGCGTGATCGGACCCAACTCTGAACAGCTGGGTGTCGTGACCCTGCAGCGTGCCATTGAGCTCGCGAATGAATTCGAACTGGACTTGGTGGAAGTGGCGGTCACCGCCGTACCTCCGGTCTGCCGCATCATCGATTTCAGCAAGTACAAGTATGACCAGGAAAAGAAGGAACGTAAGGTCAAGAAGAACCAGCATGTGACGCATTTGAAGCAGATCCGCCTGAAGCCGCACATCAGCGACCATGATCTGCAGACAAAGATGAACCAGGCGATCGGGTTTTTGGCCAAGAAGGACAAGGTCAAGATCAACCTGATGTTTTCCGGGCGTGAAATGAGCTTCCGTGACCAGTGGAAGGCTGTCCTGGACAAGGTCATCGCCATGACCGCGGAACACGCCACCATCGAAAAAGCACCGCTCGCTGAGGGCCGTGTCGTATCGATGGTTTTAGCTCCAAAATCAGACAAATAAGAGGTGTTGCATGGGAATCGGTAAGAAGGGTAAATTAAAAACCAATAAAGGCGCGGCAAAGCGCCTGCGTGCGACCAAGTCTGGTCTGTTGAAAAAACGCAGCGCCGGCCGTCAGCATATTTTGGGGAAGAAAACACGCAAACGCAAACGTCAGTTACGCAAAGACGGATATCTTTCAGCTGTCGACGCAAAGAAGATCAGGAGGTTGTTGCCTTATGGTACGCATTAAAACAAACGTTTATTCCCACAAACGCAAAAAACGCGTTTTAAAGGAAGCCCGTGGACAGTTCGGCGATCGCAGCAAACGTTATAAAGAAGCTGCCAAGTCCCTGACCGCGAGCAAGCAGTATGCATATTTTGACCGCAAGAAGAACGCCGGTCATTTCCGTTCATTGTGGATCATCCGTATCAATGCTGCCTGTCAGGAAATGGGCATCACCTACAGCCGCTTCATCAAGGGCTTGAGCAATGCCGGCATCGTCCTGGACCGCAAGATGCTCTCCGAGATCGCGATCAGCGCGCCTGAGGCTTTTGCGCAGATCATGGAAACGGCGAAGAACGCACCTGCCGCGCCCGCGAAACCGGCTGCCGCAAAGCCGATCAAGTACAAGCATGCCGCCCCTAAGGCCAAGGTACGGCCGAATTCCGCCGTGGTTAAACGTGCCGCAGCGAAGAGATTGAAAGTGGCTGCCGCAAAGCCTGCTGAGAAGAAGGTCGTTAAAAAAGCAGCAAAAGCAAAGGCGTAAGCCGCTTTAGAAGTTATAATAGAGGGGACAGCGCCGCAGGGAGCTGTCCCCTTTTTAATTGGAATGCCGATGCATAATTTTCCCGAACTGCGACAGAACGCACAACACGAGATCGCGCTGGTCAGCGACGCCCAGTCCCTGGAAAGCTATCGCCAGAAATATTTGGGCAAGAAGGGCGTGGTCGCGGATATTTATGCCTCCCTGGGCGCAGCTGCCCCGGTGGAAAAAGGCGCCATCGGTAAGACAGCCAATGACCTCAAGACCCTGGTCACTAGCCTCATCGAAGAAAAACAAAAGACCTTGGGAGAGCCTGTCAGCAAGGCAGGGACCAAGGCGATCGACATCACCATGCCGGGCATTGCCCAGCCGCTCGGCCACCGCCATATCCTGACCCAAACGCTTGAAGAAATTTGCGACGTGTTCGAGAAGCTTGGCTTTGTCCTGGAAGACGGGCCTGAGGTCGAGACCGAGCACAACAATTTCACCGGATTGAACATTCCTATCGACCACCCGTCGAGGGATGCCTTTGATACATTCTATGTGGACGCTCCGGACCCCAGCGCCCATGGCCGTAAATTATTATTGAGAAGCCACACCTCGCCGGGTCAGGTACGGGTCATGAAGGCGCATAAGCCGCCCATGGCCGTGATCATTCCGGGCCGGGTATACCGTCCTGACGCTGTTGATGCCAGCCATTCCTTCATGTTTCACCAGATCGAAGGCCTGCTTGTCGATAAGAATGTTAAATTTTCCGACCTTAAAGGTTTGCTCACCGAATTCTGCCGCCGCTTCTTCGGCCCCACGGTGAAAATGCGTTTCCGTCCCCATTATTTCCCGTTCACCGAGCCGTCCGCTGAGGTAGACATTTCCGCGGATATTTTCAAAGGCACCGGTCGTCGTCCGTGGCTGGAGATCCTTGGATGCGGCATGGTGAACCCAAAGGTTTTTGAGATCGCAGGTTATCCGGCCGACACCTATACCGGCATGGCGTTCGGCATGGGTGTTGAGCGCATGGCGATGTTGAAATACGGCATTAAAGATATCCGTGTCCTCACGGAGAATGACGTGCGTTTCCTGAAGCAGTTCTAAGGAATATCGGTTTGGCTGCTAGGCCGCAGCCAAACCGA
>JAYVSG010000232.1:0-2525 GCA_043775535.1 Candidatus Omnitrophota bacterium | reverse complement strand
CAATTTCTCCACATAGGTCTTGGGGCCCTTGAAATTGAGCGGATCGCCGGAGCGCATGGCCTCATCGTGCTCAACAAAGGTCCCTTCATCGACTAAATGTTCGACACGCTCGCGGGCATTCAAACCCAAATGGAAGCCGCACTTAGGGCAGACATTCAAATTATTCTTCAGTTCCTTGGCATAGGCAGGCGACTCGCAGCCCGGGCACTTGGTCCATACCCCGACGGGTATTTCCTTGCGCTTGACCTTGATGAAGGTGTAATTGCTTTTGCCGAATAAGGACATTTTAGCCCATCTTGTACAGGGTTAACCCGGAGAGCACCTTAGGGTAAAAATAGGTGGTCTTGGGGGGCATGCGCTCATCGTTCGAGGCAATGGCCCTCAACTGCTTGATGAGGACAGGATTCAGGATAAAACCCGCATCGGCCTTGCCTTCTTCAACAGCCGTGATGATCTCGGAGGGGTCCTTGGAATAGACAATGTCCTCGCTCTGCACGCCGACCTGGTCGAAAATAAATGACTTAAGGATAGCCGCATCCAGGGTCTTGTAATCCCTGGAACCTTCAGTGACCACCTTGTCGATCAGGGTCTTGCTCTTCAAGCGCAGCAAATACATGCCGCTCTTGAGATACAGACCAAAGGCATGCTCGTTCTGCCCGGCACGGGCGAGAAGGACCAGCCAGTCCGTCCGGCTCTTGACCTTGTCGATACGGAAATATTGTTCCAGCAAATTGACGCTAATGGGGAATTTCTTGACGATGCGATGGATGGGGAAGATCTGCAGGTCCTTGGAATCCATGTTCGTGAAATAGGTCATCACGTAATTCCAGGGTTCCTTGCCCGTCGGGTTCTTCACCTTCTTCAGGTTATCACGGCGGATCTGGCTGGCAACTTCGAAACGGTGGTGGCCGTCGCAGATGAACAGGTTCTGCCCGTCGATGATATTGGTGATCTGCGCGATCTTGGCCGGGTCATCCAGGCGCCAGATCATATGCTTGACCTTGTCCTGGTCGGTCGCTTCCAAGTAAGGCTTCTGGCTGGCCAATTCTTTTAAGAAGATCTTCTCGACCATGTTGGTGCGGTCGGCGTAACCGACAAAAATGGAGCTCAAGTCGGTCTTGAGCGTGGTCCAAAGCAGGTGGCGGTCGGTCTTGGCCGCGCTGTGGGTGTGCTCATGGGGCAAGATCTTGACGCCGGAGTCTTCCCCCAGGTTCAAAAGCGCCAGGAAACCCGTACGGGTGTATTTCTGGCCCAGGTACTTATAATCCTGCTTGTAGAAATAGATACAGGGGGTCTCATCCTGCTTCAAAACGCCTTTTTTGAGCCATTCTTCATAGGTCTTATGGGCACGGGTGTACTTATTGTCCTTAGCCGTGTCCTTGAGCGACTCCTTGGCCAATTCCAAGCGGATGAAATTATAAGGATTTTGCTTATAATAGCCGTCCTGCTGCTCCTTGGAAATGACATCGTAGGGCGGGCAGATGACGTCGGAAAGGTTTTCCACCTTTTCCTTATTATAGAAGACAGCTGAGAACGGCTTGATCGCGGACATGGGCTTCCTTTACCTAAAACTTGTTATATATATAAGATACAACCCTAAATGAATCCCAGAATAATAGCAGAAACAGCTTTAAATGGGAATTGGAATTTTAAATAGCTGCGGCAGGCTGTTCTTGGGGCGGTTGGAGGCCCAATAAGGGCCAGATGCTGCTGATAGAGGTGATGCTGAAGATGACCGGACTAAGGCTTTGGATGCCCTCACGCCGGATACGCTCAACCATGGCAGGGTCAATGGTCATTTCAACGCCGGAACCATCCTTGCGCACGTTCAAACCCATGTTCTGGGTATTGAGGTCGATACCGCCCTTTGTTTGAGGGGCACCGGCCATGGCGGCATCCTCCTTGACCTCATCTGCGATCTGCCTAAGATCACGCCCCTTGATCTCCTTGAACAACGATTCTACCGGTACAGTAATTGAAAGCTTCTTGGGATCAGAAGGATAGAACACAAGCATGCCCTCTCCGGTACGGATACTCCCGGACCTGGACATTTTAAATGCCTGCAATACGCCGAGATCTCCCCAACGGACCCAATACAGACGCCCTTCATGTGCATACAAGATGTCAAAATTGCTCCTGGCCCGGTCAAATTCTCCCTGCACCTGCAAACCATTGACCAGCACCAACTGGTCGTTGGAACCGGCATCCTGTACAACAGTCACCTGCTTTACACCGGGCAGGCTAGAAATCCCCTTGAACACAGGATTGAATGGCAGCGTCATTACAGCTTGGGGATCCGCAAAGGAAACAACAAGATCGTCCGGATGGGACGCATCCAATTGCATTGTCCCGAATTGCCTCTTCAGACCGATCTCAAGTTCTTGGGCGGTCATGGCAGAGTCGGCAAATATCCCTATCCGATCAATGAAATCATCCCCACGGCCGTTAACAAAATGAAATATCCTTTCCCTTGTCCTGTCGCCTGCCTGCGGGTCTTTAGGGTCATACAGTTGCCATGTGTCATC
>JAYVSG010000231.1:0-2104 GCA_043775535.1 Candidatus Omnitrophota bacterium | reverse complement strand
CCTTGTTATCAACCTACCAAACTCACCCACCATTTCAATTTCATGCGAATTCACTTTATATTCTGGTGATGTGCTAATGCGTATCCGTAATTTATCCTTCGCCCCTGACGCTAATGCAATCGTTGCCGCCACATTAATGTTTTGTGGAAAGCATTTTACAGCCTCTTTGACGTTTCCATCAAACAAAATTGTTTCTTTTTTTATTTGGGACAAATTTATCCGACGGGCCTGCACATAGGCATTGTCGGCAAAACCATAGACAGGTTTGCGTGTGGTGAGGGTGATCTGGGATATCTTCCCAAGCGCGGCAGCCTTGATGGCATCGATACCGGCGATGGCTCCCGACGGTATTAACAGCCGTGCGCCCTGTTTCTGGGCCAGTTTCAAGACGCCGTCATCGTTGATGAATTTCCCGACGCTCATGACAAGGACGTCCTTGCCGGCTGTCAATGCCTGGCGGACAAGCTGGTGGGTATCAGGTGCATTGACCGCTTCAATGATGATATCAGAGGACGCAAGCAGTTCGCTGTAGGTCTTTTTGACGATGTTCTTGGGGGATAGAGCTTTTTGAAGGTTCTCCGCCTTGGCGGGATTGATGTCGAACAAGGCAGACACACATGCCTGCTGGTCACACTCACTTTTGATGCTGCGGGCGATGCGTGAGCCGATGGCCCCGCATCCGAGTATGCCGACCCTAACCTTTGATTTGCTTTTTGCGGAACCGGATGATGACATTATCAATGAGTCTCGTTTTCCCGAAAAAAACGGCCGTTGCGATCAAGACATCCCCCTCGATCTTCTTTACATTTTCGAGGGTTTTCAAATCCACACATGCGACGTATTGGACCCTGCCCGATGATCCTTTTGCGATCCTGGACCTTATTCCATGCAAGACACTGTAAACAGAACGTTCACCTGCCCTGATCCGCCCCCCAGCTTCTGCCAGGGCCTGGTATAACACAACCGCCTCTTTGCGGTCCTTAGGTGCGAGGTAAACATTCCGCGAACTCATGGCCAGACCATCGGTTTCACGCCTGGTTGGCACCACCGTGATCTTTGACCTGAAATCCAGGTCGCGCACCATGGCTTGGAGCACTGCCACCTGCTGGGCGTCCTTCTGTCCCAGGTACATCACATCAGGCTGGACCATGTTCAAGAGCTTTGCGACCACCGTTGCCACTCCTTTGAAATGCCCGGGACGGAACGTCCCGCAGAGGACTTCGGTGATCTTTCCAACATCGATGCATGTCAAATAACCTTGAGGATAAATGGCATTATCCGACGGCAAAAAGATTATGTCAACATTTTCTTTTTTTGCCAGCGACGAGTCCCGCTTGAAGTCCCGAGGATATTTGGCCAGATCTTCCTTCGGGCCGAACTGGGTGGGATTGACATAGATGCTGACAACGCAAATATCATTCTCCTTCTTCGCCCGGCGCATGAGGTCCAAGTGTCCTTCATGGAAATAGCCCATCGTCGGGACAAAGCCGACCGTCCGCCCTTGGGAACGGGCCCGGTCCAACGCCTGCTGCAATTGGATTATATTCTTAATGAGGCGCATAAGGTGGGGGCTATCTCGATCAATGGCTTCATGACAAAATCACGCTCGAACATCCTGGGATGCGGGATGACCAATCTTTTACTGACAAGTTTGACATCCTCATATAAAAGGATGTCTATATCAATGCGCCTAGCAGCATTGGGTACGGTACGCACGCGCCCCAATCGATGTTCAATGGATGCTGTAAGGCAAAGGAGCTCTTCCGGGGACAGGGATGTATCGGCCTTCAAGACCGCATTAAGGTATTTGCCCTGGTCAGGGCCGCCGACAGGATCGGTCTCAATGACCGATGAGATGCGCCGGACCTGCACACCTTTTGCCTTTAATCCCTCAACGGCTTTCCGCAAGTATCCTGCGCGATCACCAAGATTGGAACCCAAGGCTAGATATACAGTGGCCATTTACGCAAGCACTTTGGCGATACGGGCAACGGCCTGGTTGATGCGGTCGACCGGCAGGGTCAGGGCCATGCGCACATAACCATCCCCCGACTTGCCGAAACCGACACCCGGCGTCACCACAATGTCCGCCTGGTCAAGGAAG
>JAYVSG010000230.1:0-3815 GCA_043775535.1 Candidatus Omnitrophota bacterium | reverse complement strand
GTGAGCTTAACATGACGTTGGTGCTGGCCGCCATCGTCACGTCGCTGGTGTGTTGGATATTCCTGGGCTCATGGGGCGCCACGTTCAACATCTTCCTGGCCATCCCTGTTTCCATTCTGGGCTCCTTTATGGTGCTTAAGTTCCTTGGCTTTACCCTCAACACCTTTACCATCCTGGGGCTTTCGCTCGCCATCGGCATGGTGGTGGATGATGCCATCATGGTCTTGGAGAACATCACCCGCTACCGGGAAAAAGGCCTGGGGGCCAAGGAGGCCGCCAGTAAAGGCGCGGCCCAGATCAGTTTTGCGGCCATGACCTCGACCACGGCCATTATCGCGATCTTCCTGCCGGTGGCTTTTATGACCGGGATCATGGGACGTTTCTTCTATGAATTCGGCATCACCATATCCGTGGCAGTGGCCATTTCATTGTTCGAAGCCTTGATCTTCACCCCCATGCGTTGTGCCCAGTTCTTGAGGGCCGGTGTCCACACCCAAGGGGCGGGTAAATTCATCGATGACAAATTCAAGGCCTTGGCCGGGCGCTATGCCCGATCATTGTCCTGGGCCATTGGGCACCGCAAAACCGTCGTTGCCGTTGCCATCGGCCTGTTCGCTGCATCTCTCATGTTGATGAAATTCATTCCTAAAGAATTCGTGCCGCCCCAGGACCAGGGCCTGTTCATGTGCAGCGTCCGAACCCCGCCGGGATCGTCCATTGAGTTCACGGATGCCAAATTCAAAGAAGTGGAAGCCTATATTTCTTCGCGGCCCGAAGTGAGGACCTATTTTGCGAATATCGGCGGAGGCCAGGGAGGCGAAGTCAATCGCGGCAATATTTTTATCAATCTTAAGGACCGCAAAGATCGTCCTGCCCATAAGAGCCAAAAAGATATCATGGCGGAATTCCGCAAGGACTTGAACAAGATCCCCCAGGTCAAGGCCAACATGCAGGACCTGTCCTTAAGTGGATTTTCTGCCCAACGCGGTTTTCCCATTGAATTGACCGTGCGCGGCCCCAAATGGGAAGATCTGGTCAAATTGACTGATGATCTTCAGGAGAGGATGCTCAAAAGCGGGATGATGGTCGATGTGAATACGGATTACCAGGAAGGCGTCAAGGAAGTGCGTGTCATTCCGGACCGCGTGAAGGCGGCCGAGCGCGGGGTCAGTGTTGAGGACATCGGCCGTGCCATCAATTTAGCCGTGGGCGGGGAACGGGTGGGCAAATACACCCAGAACGGGAAGCGTTACGACATCCGTGTCAGGCTTAAACCCGAACAGCGTTCTCAAGTGGAGGACATCGGGCTCCTGTATGTCTGGAACAACCATGGCGAACGGGTCCCGCTCAAGGACATGATCACCATTGAAGAAAAACCGGCGGCGCAGAGCATCACGCGCAAGAGCAGGGAACGGGCCATCACCATTTCTGCCAACGTGGCCCCGGGCAAGTCCCAAGCCGATGCGATCGAAGAAGCTCAGCGTCTAGCCAAGGACATGCTTCCCGATGGGTATGTCTCGGTCTTAAGCGGCAGTGCCCAGACCTTCAAGGAAGGTAACCAGGGCTTCCTCTTCGTATTCTTGATGGGCATTGTGGTGGCCTACATGGTCCTGGCTTCGCAATTCAACAGTTATATCCATCCCGTCACTATCTTGATGGCGTTACCGTTCAGTATTTCCGGTGCCTTGCTGGCTTTGTTCGTCTGCGGACAAACCGTCAATATCTACAGCGTGATCGGTATTGTGCTTTTGATGGGCATTGTGAAGAAGAATTCTATCTTGCTGGTTGAATTCACCAATCAGTTAAGGGCGGAGGGCAGGGCCCCGAAGGAAGCATTGCTGGAAGCGTGTCCCATACGCTTGCGGCCCATCCTCATGACCTCCGCAGCCACTATTGCGGCCGCCATTCCGGCCGCCTTGGCCTGGGGGCCGGGTGCGGAGATCCGCATCCCCATGGCAGTCACGGTCATCGGAGGGGTGTTCATCTCTACCATACTCACCCTGTTCGTTGTTCCTTGCGTATACCTGCTTTTTGTACGCCTTGAGCGTAAACCTGCCGCAGATCAGTAAAAAAGCTAATTTAGTGACATCTGACGGACTTGTGCTATAATTTCCGCTATATGTTTAAGAAGCTTAAAGACGCTGTCATCGGACGGGCGATCAACCCTCACGACAACAGCGTTTTTCATCAAATGTCTTTGATCGCTTTTTTCGCCTGGGTGGGGTTGGGGGCCGACGGCCTGTCTTCTTCCTGTTACGGGCCGGAGGAAGCGTTCTTGGCGTTGGGTAATCATCCGCATTTGGCGATATTTGTTGCCCTAGCCACGGTCGCGACCGTTTTTATCATCAGCGCCAGTTATTCCCAGATCATAGAGCTTTTTCCTTCCGGCGGCGGCGGGTATGTGGTGGCAAGCAAGCTTTTGTCGCCCAATACCGGCATGGTCTGCGGCTGTGCGCTTTTGATCGACTATTTATTGACCATTGCCATATCCGTTGCCAGTGGTACCGATGCCTTGTTCAGTTTCCTGCCCCTGTCTTGGCAATTGTATAAGGTCCACTTTGCCACGGCCGGTGTTATCTTTCTGACCGTCCTGAATCTGAGGGGGGCCAAGGAGACCATTCTTCCCCTAGTACCGATCTTCCTGACCTTTATCGTCACCCATTTCTTCATCATTGTTTACAGCGTCGTCACCCACATTTGGGATTTTCCCCAAATGCTCACAGCCATCAATGTGGACATCAAGACCTCCAATGCCGAATTCGGTTTCTGGGGATTGCTCTTCCTTATATTGAGGGCCTACAGTTTGGGCGCCGGTACCTACACGGGTATCGAGGCGGTCAGCAACGGCATGTACATTTTGCGTGAGCCCAAGGTGCAGACCGGCAAGCGCACTATGTTCTACATGTCCACGTCCTTGGCCTTTACGGTCATGGGATTGATGGTCGCCTATCTTTTGTATAATGTCGGTGCCCATCCGGGCAAGACCCTCAATGCGGTATTGTTCGGAACTATTTCCCAGCAATGGGGTCTGCCGGGATATTTGTTTGTCCTGGTGAGCCTTATTTCCGAAGCCCTGCTTTTGTTCGTTGCCGCGCAAACCGGTTTCTTGGGAGGCCCTAGGGTTTTAGCGAGCATGGCCCTGGACCGCTGGTTCCCGACCAAATTCGCGGCCCTGAGCGATCGCCTGGTCAATCAAAAGGGTATTTTATTGATGGGCATTGCGGCGGTCATTACCATGGTCCTGACCCACGGTTCCGTCAAGTTCTTGGTCGTCCTTTACTCGATCAATGTATTCATCACATTCTGTTTGTCGCAGCTGGGCATGGTGCGCCATTGGTGGCTGGAGCGGGGGGACAACCCCCAGTGGGTGAAGAAGATCTTCATCAACGGCCTGGGGCTTTTTGCCACTACCTTCATCCTTATTTCGGTGACCATCATCAAGTTCCACGAAGGCGGATGGATCACCATGATGGTGACCGGTGCCCTGATCATTTTTGCCATTGCCATCAAACGCCATTATTTGGCCACGGCCAAACAGCTCAAACGTTTGAACCCGCTCGTGCAGGGCATCATTAACAGCGCCCGGGACAATCCCATATCCAATGCGCCTTCGGCCATGGACCCCAATGCCAAGACCGCGGTCTTGGTTGTCAACGGCTTCAACGGGTTGGGTCTGCACACCCTGTTCAATGTGGTGCGTCTCTTCGGTGGGCAGGGCGGACAGTTCCGCAATTATGTCTTCGTGCAGATCGGTGTCATTGATTCGGGAAATTTCAAGGGTGAGGCTGAAGTGGATGCACTGGAGAAAAAGATCC
>JAYVSG010000229.1:0-5690 GCA_043775535.1 Candidatus Omnitrophota bacterium | reverse complement strand
GTGGTCTGAATTTGCCGCCTATCCATGGGTGATGCTGGCCGTGTTGTGGACGATCATCTCTTGCCGCAAGATGGAACATTGGCCGCTGGATCGGACAGGGACCCGGCGTGCGGTGATCCACGGCCTGGTGCTTGGCGGCCTGTTCTTTTTGATCATGTGTGTCAAGGCCGTGGCTGAAGGAGTCTTGATATTCTATTTATGGCCGTTGTATTACCAGGCGTATGTGTATATCCGTAGCAAGGACCTTGCGAGGGCAAGACAGGTGATGGTGTTCTGCTTGGCAGCCCTGGTTATCTTTGAATGCGGCACATTCTGTGTCAAATTCGCCAATCAATATTATAACGGGAATTTTGCCTTTACGGACCGGGGGCATTGGGCTCTGTACGGGAATACCGCGCGGCGCATGCAGCCCATGACATTAACGCATTTGGGAACGGCCGTGGCTTCTGTCTCAGGGGTGGAGATCTGTACAAATTTCTTTACAGCGCAGGAATGCGATTTTTGGTCAGCCAGCTATTCGGATGAGCTGACAGCTCAGAAGTTCCGTGACCTGAAGGCGCAGGATTTCCCTGAAAAAGAACAGCCGCGGTATTTTATCGGCGAGAGCCTCCGTTTGATCCTTTCCAATCCGTTCCAAGCAGCGGCCATGATGCTGATCGAGGTCCATAGGATGTTCTTCTGGGAATCGGCCATTGCATTCGTGGCTTACCCCGCATGGCTGGAGCACATATTCTATTCAACAGGGCCCATGAATGCATTGAAGGTCGTGTTCGCATTCTTTTCCTGGGGGGCGTGTATTTTTACGGCGGTGTATGTGTGGCGGCGTAAAGGGCAAGGGGCACTGTGGGTGATCAATTTCATATTCTGGTACATGGCCATGTATTCGTTGTTCTTTGTCGTCGACCGGTATGCATTTCCCCTTATTTCTTTGTATATGGTGTTGATCGCATTCACCATTGACCGGACATTCCATTGGTTCAAGACAAGATATGCTTCGAAAATTACTTAAGATAGTCCCCATCATCATTCTGGTTCTGGCCGCCTGGTTGTGCGGGCCTTCCTTGAAGGGCTACATCGTTAGGGAACAGGAACGGGTCGATGATAAGAGCAAGATCATGGCCATGGGTTATTACCGTCCTAATTTCGCGTATTTCGCCGGGATCGTGGCAGGTACAGAACGGCCCTCTGCGGAATTGATGAGGGGCTACCACTTTGGCAAGCCCTATATCTTTGATGATTATTACGGGATGGTCACGGAGAATTTTCCTAACCAGGATGCAGGCCATGCCCTTGCCGCATTTACGGCCTACTATAAGGGCGAACTGGCCAAAGCACGCCTGCATTATGAGAGAGCGATCGAGATAAATCCCCATTTCTTCTGGCCCTATTACAATTTAGGGGTCATTTATTATGAGCAAAAAGAATATGCTAAGGCGGCAAATGTCCTGACCAAGTCACTTGTCCTCAATCAGGGTATGTCCTTAGGCATACTCCACGAAGACCCCTTCTACCGTCAGATCCTAAAGTCGGTACCTGATCCACAGCGGGTCGTAGAGGAAGATCTGTCCCAGGGGATGGTGGATGCGGCCCTATTATTGGCCGTGTGTTATTTAAAAGCAGGCGCCCGGGAGCAGGCGAGGACGATCGTTGCGTCCTTTGATCAACCAGGCGTGTGGCATCGGGAGCTTTGGGACCAGTTGAAGAAGGTCATGCTTGGCCAAAACACCTTTACAGAGGGGTTGGACCGTATGGTCCACGAACAGGTTCCCGTACGTTTGTTCTGATTGACTTGATCATTGGTGTATGTTAGTATTTAACCTTCTTTGGGGCTCCACCCGTCTTTCCGGGCCTATAGCTCAGTCGGTTAGAGCAGGGGACTCATAATCCCTTGGTCCCTGGTTCGAGTCCAGGTGGGCCCAGTAATATATATTATGAGCTTGCGGACTCATAGCTCAGCTGGTTAGAGCGTCGCGTTCACATCGCGAAGGCCGTAGGTTCAAGTCCTACTGAGTCCATATTGTTTTTTATGTGCAGCAAGGCTGGACTTGAAGTGAGCCCGTTTATAAACTGCGACGAGCAGGAGCAGTTTATGGGCGAGTGGCCGACCCGAAGCGAAGCGTAGGGCGCCAAGTCCTACTGAGTCCACCATTATATCTTGGAGCTTATGACCGCGACCACCACCCTTAAAGACCAGCTGCGCAAATTGGTAGAGATCCAGGCGATGGACGTTGAGATCTACGCTATGAAGGTCGAATTGCGCGAACGTCCCGCCGCTGTTGAGGCATTGCGGGTGGAGTTTGAGGGCAAGAAGTCAAAGCTCAAGCAATACGAAGACAAGCTTAAGGTCATCCAGGTTGCGCAAAAAGACCTAGACAATGACCTCAAGACCAAGGAAGAAGCCATCATCAAGGCGGACCAGGGCCTGTCGCTCCTGAAGACCAATAAAGAATACCAGGCCCGTTTGCTCGAGATCGAGAATTTGAAGGCGGATAAAAGCGTCGTCGAAGAAAAGATCCTCATGGGTTTTGACGAACTGGAAGCGGCCCGCAAGTTGGTCGAAGCCGAACGGGCGGTCGTGGCGCAGTATGAAAAAGATTTTTTGGCGAAGAAGAAGACCGTTGAAGATGAGGTCACGGTGATGACCGACCAGGTGAACGTCAAGAATTCCCAGCGTTCCCGCGTCACCCCCGATGTCCGCCCCGATATTTTAAGCCGTTACGACCGCATTGTGCAGAACAAGCATGGATTGGCCATTTCGGCGATCAAGGACATGAACTGCACCGGCTGCCATATGCACGTTACCGACCACCTGGTCAACCAGATCAGGAAATACGACCAGCTGGTGACCTGTGACAGCTGCGCGCGCATCCTGTATCTGCCCGAAGAGCTATGAAATTGGAAATATTCACCGACGGGGCTTGTTCCGGTAATCCCGGCCCGGCGGGAATAGGCGTTGTCATCAAGCGGGACGGCATGGTGGTCCAGGAGATCTCCAGGCCCATCGGTGATGCCACCAACAATATCGCTGAGTACACCGCGCTCATCCACGCCCTGGAGGCCGCACGCGACCTTAAGGCCATGGAAGTGGCGGTCAAGTCCGACAGCGAATTGATGGTCAAGCAGGTGGCGGGCAAGTACAAGGTCAAGCACGAGAACATCAAGCCGCTCTTTGAACGGGTCAAGATATTATCGGCGGGGTTCAAGCGTTTCAGCCTCCAGCATGTTCCGCGCGAGCAGAACAAGGAGGCGGACAAGCTTTCCGTCGAAGCAATAAAAGCAGGTCGAGATGGCCGCCCTGAAGCCTCAGGCTCCGGGGAGGAAAGTCCGAGCTCCAAAGGATAATGCATCCCGATAACGCGGGACACTGTATGGAATGCCAAAGGCAGACCGTGCAGGAGGATCAGAGCTACAGAGACGAGTCCCTTCAGTGGGAGTGAAACGAGCAATCTCTGCATGGAGCAATGCCAAATAGGGGCAGATGGGGCTATCCGCTCCGCTATTATGCCCGGGTAGGCTGCAAGATACCGTGCCAACAGGCGCGGTGTTAGTCGAATGGCCATCCTCTGTCAAAGGAGAACACAACTCGGCTTACGGACCTGCTTCAATTTAAGTTAAATCGTCATCAGGGGGTTTTACATGTCAGGACATTCAAAATGGGCGAAGATCAAGCATAAAAAAGGTGCGGAAGACGCAAAGCGCGGAGCCCTTTTCACCAAATTGAGCAAAGAGATCACGGCAGCGGCCAAAGAAGGTGGACGCAGCATCGACACCAATTTCCGTTTGCGCGCGGCCTGTGCCCGTGCCCGTTTTTACAATATGCCCCAGGCCAACGTTGAGAATTCGATCAAGAAGGGTACCGGCGAAATTCCCGGCATCGTCTTCGAGAATTTCACCTTTGATGCCTATGGTCCGGGCGGCGTTGCCATCCTGCTTGACGGCTTGACCGACAACAAGAATCGCACCACGGCGGAGATCCGTAATCTTTTGAACAAAAAGGGCGGGTCCCTCGCAGGTCCTGGAGCGACATCGTACCTGTTCACTAAAAAAGGCTATATCACGGTCGACAAGACTAAGGGCAGTGAAGACGCGATCATGGAAGCGGCCCTGGATGCAGGTGCAGATGATGTCCAGACCGAAGGTGAAGCGTTCGAGATCTATTGTGAGCCTTCAAAGCTGGAAGCTGTGCGCATTGCATTGACCGGCAAGAATATGGAGCCCACCACGGCTGAGAACACCATGGTCCCCAGTTCCACCGTCAAGGTCGAAGGCAATGATGTCAAGACCCTGCTTGGCCTGATGGAAGCCTTGGAAGAGCATGAAGATGTGCAGAATGTGCACGCGAATTTCGATATACCGGATGAAGTGATGGCCCAAATGGCCGAGGAAGAATAACCGCGAGGATATTCAGTGCGCATACTTGGGATCGATCCCGGGTTGATCACCACCGGTTACGGTGTTGTGGATATCGACGGGGGTAAGGTGAAGGTCATCGAGGCCGGCATCATACAGCCCAATACCAAGGACGCATTCGAGCGGCGCATCGCCAAGGTCCATAAGCACATTGTGGGCATCCTGGATGTGCACAAACCAGTTAGCGTTGTACTTGAGAAATTGTATTCGCACCATGCTCACCCCACCACTGCCAGCATCCTGGGCCACGTGCGTGGGGTGATCTGTTTAGCGGTGGCCCAAAGCAATACACCTTTGGTCGAGCAAAGTGTCAAACGCATCCGTAAGGCGCTGATGGGAAACGGCAACGCCACCAAGGGCCAGGTGCAGCAATTCGTCAAAAGGCTTTTAAAGATCGAGAAGGCAGAGATGGCGTTGGATACCAGTGATGCCCTGGCATTGGCCTTGGGCCACGCGCATATGCTGAAATTGAGGCTTATATGATAGCTGCCATCACAGGCAAGGTCACAGCGGTCCATGAGAACAGCTTGATCGTTGCAGCGGGGGGGTTGAGTTATGAGGTTCATGTGCCCTTGTCCGTGCTGCAGCGCACCCAAGAAAATCAAGATAGTAATGGCGAGATCCGTTTAATCACGTATCATTATTATCAGATGACCCCATCGTCGGCCACGCCGGTCCTGGTGGGTTTTTTGAACGAATTAGAGCGGGATTTCTTTCTCGAATTCATCAAAGTTTCCGGTATCGGCCCGCGTGCCGCGGTCAAGGCGCTCAACAAGGCCATCGGCGAGATCGCCCAGGCCATTGACCGTGCGGACACCCGATACCTGACCACCTTGCCCGGTATCGGCGCCCAGCGGGCCAAGGAAATTGTCGCCAAATTGCAGGGCAAGATGGGCAAGTTCACGCTCATGAAGGACAAGGTCACGGCTGTGCCTTTGACGCCGGCCTTAAGGGACATTCAGGAAGAGGCCCTGACCATTTTAGGCCAGTTGCAATATAAGAAAGCGGAAGCTGAAGACATGATCGCCAAAGCTTTGGCCCGGAACAAAGGTATCACCACGTCGGAAGAATTATTGAATGAGATCTATAAGTCCCGCGCCGCGGGAAAAACAAAGGACGCCTGATGGACGAAATACAGATCCAGCATTTTAAAAGCGCCATAGAAGCATTGCTGTTCGTCAGCGACAAGCCCATCGCCATTGACCAGTTCAAGACCGTGTTCCCGGAATTAAGGCCGTCCGAGATCAGCGACCTGGCCCGGAAATTGCAGGATGAATATG
>JAYVSG010000228.1:0-6452 GCA_043775535.1 Candidatus Omnitrophota bacterium | reverse complement strand
TCCTACTTCAATAATCAGATCGTGCTTGGCAAATATATCATTATCTATCGACGCATGACGTATAATAGATGGTACTACAAAGGCCTCTGGCCCCTTGTGATGCTGCCTGTCTTTCTCATCATCAAAAGCACCCGCATCAAATGGCGCATTTACAAGGCAGGGTGGGGACATTTTAAGAAATTCCTCATGAGCTCCCATTTATTCGCCGCCGGCCTCTTCTATTGGGCCGTGGGCTTTGTGCAGGGGTGCTTTTCAAAGGAGTAGGGCCATCCGATTTGACAGATAAAACCCCAAATGATACAGTAATTGAACATTGAGCAGTTAGTTCCGGCACCCCCTGTCGGGAATTACGTAGTAAAAATCCCCCTGCAGTCATTTGACAAATATCTCAAAATGAGATATACTCTCATTAGAAAGCGGATCAATGCACATCATTTCAAGAAAAGCATTGCAAGAATTCTGGGAAAAACATCCAGATAGTGAAATGCCGTTAAAGACCTGGTTTAAGATCATTAAATGCTCCCGGTACAGGTCTTTTAGCCATCTGCGGGAAACATTTAAGACAGCTGATAAGGTGGGCCACAAGATCGTATTCAATATAGCAGGTAACAAATACCGCCTGATCACGATCGTTCATTTTCAATACGCAAAAGTTTACATTCGGTATATAATGACGCACCGCGAATATGATAGAGGAGTGTGGCGAGATGAATAAAATAATGGACACTCCAATTCTAAGAAGATCCTGGCCGGCCATTAGCAGTCATCTTTTGATCCATAATGAACGGGATTATGAATTAGCGCTCAATAAGCTCAACGAACTTCTGGATAAGATCGGGGAAGATGAAAAACATCCCCTGTATGGTTTCTTGGAAGTATTGGGCATTGTCATCGAGCATTATGAAGCTGAACATTATGATTTTAAAGATGTCTCTGGAATTGAAGCGCTTAAATATCTTATGCAAGAACATTCCCTACGCCAAAATGATCTTCCTGAAATAGGTTCGCAAGGGGTTGTTTCAGAGATCTTGAATGGAAAACGACAATTGAATGTCCAGCAAATACAAAAATTAAGCGAACGGTTTAAAGTAAGTCCAGCGGTTTTCTTTAATGCTTGATCCCAAAGTCAATATCTGTAACGTCTCGATCGACAATGTCACCATGCAGGAAACGCTGGCTGCCATTGAGCGCTTTTTGGATTTGAGCATGATAAGGCATTCTCTTGCTCCATTTTCTGCTTTTTAGCTGAATCTATCCGGTTCCCCTAACCGGCAATTTCTAAAATCCCCCGTTAATTAAGGCTGTACTTTTTCCAGTTTGACAAGTATGGTACTTGGTACTATACTTTAATTAAGCAGGGGTGGTGTATGTTTTACTTGAAGAACAAGTATTTTACCCGCTGGGCTAAAAGAGAGGGAATTTCAGATGACTTATTAGTCCATGCTATTAAAGAATTTGAAGAAGGATTGTTTGAAGTAAGTTTAGGAAATCATTTGTTCAAGAAGCGCATTGCGCTTCCTGGGAGAGGTAAAAGCGGCGGAGCAAGAACAATATTGTTTTACCAGCTAGGAAGAAAGTTGATATTTTGTTTCGGGTTTAGTAAGAACGACCGGGGTAACTTAGATAAGGCACAGTTAGTTTTGCTTCATAAATTGTCCGATTCTTTCCAGAAGGTGTCGGATGCAGCGGTTACGGAGACTATTAAGCAAAAAGGCTTAATCGCGATATCAGGTATGGAGGTAGAAGATGAAGAATAATATTAGAGATATGGTGTTGGAAACCATCGAAGATCTGTATAAGACTGGTGCTGCAGATGAAATCACTCTTAGAGAGGTTAGGGCGTTGGCATTGCCTGCCGTGAAGCCGTACAGTCCGCATTCTATCCTGCGGCTTCGCAGAAAATTGAAGCTTAGCCAAGCAGCCTTGGCCAGGTTTATCAATACGAGTGTTTATACTATTCAGAAATGGGAACAAGGTGCTAAGAAACCTTCCGGGCCGGCACTTAAACTGCTTCATCTTATTGAAGAACGGGGTTTATCTGCTGTTGTATAGCGGATGTTAATCTCGGTGATGCTTGATCCCAAAGTCAATATCTGTAACGTCTCGATCGACAATGTCACCATGCAGGAAACGCTGGCTGCCATTGAGCGCTTTATTTCTGCAGGCAAGCCCGTTTATCTGACCAATCCTAATGTCGATATCGTCATTAAATACAACAGCGATCCCGAGTTCAAGCGCTACTACGACGAAGGGGCCTTATGCACCGTCGATGGCACGCCCATCATGTGGGCCGCCAAATTCCTGGGAACGCCCCTTAAAGAAAAGGTATCGGGTTCCGACCTTGTGCCAAAGGTCTGTGAACTGTCCAATCGAAAAGGGTATAAGCTCTTTTTTATGGGCGGCAGGCCCGGCGCCGCAGATGCCGCACGGATAACCCTGCTTAAGACCTTGCCCAATTTGAAGGTGGTCGGCACCTACGCACCGCCGTTCGGTTTTGAACATGACGAAGCCGAACTTCAAAAGATTTCCCGCATGATCAAGGAGGTCAAGCCCGACATCCTTTTCGTCGGGCTGGGGGCCCCCAAACAGGAACGCTGGATCAAAAAATACCACAAGGAATTGGGCGTGCCCGTATGCATGGGGGTAGGGGTGACCTTTGAGTTCATCGCCGGTATCGTCAAACGCGCCCCAAAATGGATGCAGAGTGCTGGACTGGAATGGTTCTGGCGCCTGTGCATGGAGCCCGGCCGTTTGTGGAAAAGATACTTGATCGACGACACCCAATTCTTCTGGCTGCTTTTAAAACAAAAATTCCAAAAGGCCCGATGAAAAACACCCTTCGGATATTGCTCCTGGTCCTGCTTGCTTCTTCATCCCTGGTCTATGCCAAGACGACGTCTTGGGAATTTGCCGGATGGTATGGGGCAGGCTGTTTCCCCAATCTCGTTTTTGATCCCAAGGTCAAAGACCGTGTCTATCTGGCCTCTGACGTGGGTGGCATCTTCCGCAGCGACGATAAGGGTGAGAACTGGCATTTTGTGACCAAGGGCCTGGAACATATGATCGTTGCCCAAGTGGCGATCGCCCCGTCCGATTCTAATGTGCTCTATGCGGCGACCGGGGGAGGGCTGTTCATTTCCAAGGATGCGGGAGGGTCATGGTCTGCCTTGGACAGGTCCCTGTTCTTCCAACGTCCGGAGAATTATCGTCCGATCGCTATTGATGCGAAAGACCCGAATAAATGGTGCGCCGGCACAGCCAACGGGATCATTGCCTGCTCGTCGGGCAAGAAAATGACCATCGGCAAGGAAGCGGTCACTGCCTTGGCCCTCGACACAGAAGGAAAGCTCTACGCTTCTTCCACTAAAGGTTTCTTCCGCTGTGATGGCAAATGCCAACCTGTTGAAGGAGCGCCCAAACCCATCACTGATTTTATTTTCTCAGCCGGATCGCCCCAGACCATTTATGCTGCAGCAGGCACTAAAATATGGATGTCCACCGACACAGGCCTGACATGGACAGCATCCCAAGATGTTCCCAAAGGAAGGGCCTACCGTGTGGCTTTAGATGGATCGGCCGAACAGCCCGTCCTATATGCCGTCTGGAATGAAGATTGGAAAGGCGGGGTCATCCGAAGCACAGACCGTGGCCAGACCTGGAATTCCCTGGATAAAAACCTGCAGGCCGACAAGGTCCTGGATCCCACACGGGCCTGGGCATCTGCCGGTGGAAAGTCCACGGGCGTGTATGCCGATCCTTTTGATCCCAAGGTGCTGTTCAGGACCGATTGGTGGGGTGTTTGGCGCAGCGACGATGGTGGGGCAAGCTGGCAGGAAAAGATCATGGGTGCTCCCAATGCGGTCGCAACCCAAGTCGCTGTTACGGCCAACGGCATCATCTATGCGGCCAGCATGGACAATGGCCTTTTAAAAAGCGTCGATGATGGCAAAACCTACGAAGCGCTGTTCCCTTCCAGCGGATATGACGGGAACAAGAACGGCCATGTGTGGCGTTTTGTAACCGCAGGGGATACCATCATCGGAACATCATCTCCGTGGGAGAAACAGATCAACCAGATCATAGTAAGCCGCGACGGCGGGAAAAACTTTACCTTGGTGCGTGAAGGCCTCCCGCAATCCCGTCCCCGACAAAACACCATGTGGGGCCAAGGCTATCCGCGCGGACTGGCGATCGACCCTACCGACCCCAATATGGTCTATCTGGGTATTGATGGTGATGATGGTGGCGGACTATTTATTTCCAAGGATGCTGGAGCGACTTGGGAGCGTTCGTCCGGACAGCCGGGCTCACTACGCATCTACAATGCCTTGGCCGTGGACCCGACCAACCCCAAACGCATCATCTGGGGGGCCTGCGGTACGAACGGCGGCGTTTATATCTCCGAAGACGGCGGCAAGACATTCCGCTACAGCCTTAAACAAATGCAGTGGGTCTTCGGCCTGACCGTCGGCACAGATGGCACGATCTATGCCGTTGGCGACAGCAATGGCCCCAAACTTTTCGCATCGCTGGACCATGGTAAAACCTGGGGCATGATGGTGGGTTTTGGCCCTGCAGGCAAGGCACTGGTCGCTGTGGCGGTCGATCCTTCCGATCCCAAGCGCATTGTCACAGGCACCACGACCTGGGGCGGAAAAGCACCTAACAATATCTTCATGAGCACCGACGGCGGGAAAAAATGGGAAGACATCACCGGAGACCTTCCGGATGGTGCAGGCGCATCATCTTTTGCCTTTGACCCGACCGGCAAATACCTCTACATGAGCCGCTACGCCGGCTCCGTCTACCGTTTGGCTTTATAAATTGTTATATTTTAGTTCATTTTGGCGTTTGTTTTAGCACATTTCTAACCCGTATATGGTATATTTACATTATGACTCTTAAACAAAAAGCTCTCTCAACAATCGACAAGAATCGCCTCCAACTCAAGACCTTGGGAGTGAAGCGCATTGCTTTGATTGGTTCATATGCCAGAGGGGAAGCTAGAGCCAAAAGCGACGTAGATGTTCTGGTCGAATTCGATATGAAGAAGAAAACCTTTGATAATTACATGGATTTAAAATTTCTTTTAGAAAGAAAATTTCATCGTAAAGTGGACATTGTTCTTAAAGATTCCCTTAGATCTCCGGTTAAAGAAAGCATTACCAAAGACCTCACCTATGCGTCACTATAAGCTTTATATCGGTGATATTCTTGATGCGATTTCCAAAATAGAGAAATATACTAAAGGCTTTACACGCTCTAAATTCCAAAAGAATTCATTGGTTTCTGATGCTGTCGTCAAAAATTTAGAAGTAATTGGCGAAGCTTCAAAAAGAATCCCTGTCGACATTAAACGTCAAATTCCCGCTATTGAATGGAAGAAAATCGTAGGATTACGTAATATTCTCATCCATGAATATTCAGCCATTGATAGAGACATTGTTTGGGATATTATTGAGAATAAATTACCCACCTTAAAGACTCAGCTTATACAGGTAGAGAAGATCCATGATAAAACTAAAAGATGATTTGGCGTAATGGCAAAGTAGTTAGAATACCTGCTACGCCGGCTCCGTCTACCGCCTAAAACTGTAATATTGCCTATTTTAAACCAAAATATGGTATATTTTAAATATGAAATCGGCCATTATTCAAAAAGATCATATGGATTTGATCGAACTGAACCGCTCTCTTTCCCCGGAAGAGAGATTGGTTGCGTTTTATAATCATTCCATGCTGCTGACCCAGCTGGCCTCAGTTGGCAAAAAACAAACTAATCCGCCTACAATTAAAGAATGAGAACAACGGCTTCAGGTCAATCTGCCTTACTCCTGCTTGATGTAATTAACATTCTTAACGAACGGAAGATCCCTTATGCCATCATCGGTGCTTTTGCGGCATCTTTTTATGGCATGGTACGCGCCAGTTTGGACGCTGATGCCGTCATTTCGATCCACACATCACAAGATACGCTGGATCTTTGTGAGGATCTTAAGGTCAAGGGCCTTCATGTTGAGTATAGGAAAGGCGACAGCAATGATCCGATCGCGGCGGTCATTAATATTCAAGATGCCTTCCATAATCGTGTTGATCTTTTGATAGGGATCCATGGGACAACCCCGGAGATATTTCGCCGCGCAGCAGAAACATCATTCATGGGATCGACCATCAAGATCGTCAGTTGTGAAGATTTTATTGCTTTGAAAATATTTGCCGCCAGCCCGAAAGATATCGAGGATGTGATCGGCGTTTTAAACGTGTCCGGACAAAAGGTCGACATTGATCTTCTTAAAGAATTGACCGTAACATACGGCAATGATTGTCTGCCCAGGTTACAAACACTTCTAAAAGATAATCCTATTTCCCGAAAATAAGTTCAGCCTGGTCGACAGGCAAGGCCGCACTTAAGGCCTTGACCAGGTCTTGCGCCGCAGCCAGGGAGGACCTGA
>JAYVSG010000227.1:0-4431 GCA_043775535.1 Candidatus Omnitrophota bacterium | reverse complement strand
TTGAATGGCCTTTTGCACCAGGAATTACCCTGGGGTCTGGACTACGAGATCATTGTGGTTGACAATCATCCCATGGCCCGGTCGCAGGCTGCGGTCGAGGGCATGATGGAACAGGCGGACGGCAAATTAAGGTATTACCATCAACAAGAGGTGGGAAAATCCAAGGCCATGAACCGCGCGCTAAGTCATGCCAGAGGTGATATACTTGCCTTTACGGATGATGATGTCCTGGTCGGCCCGTCCTGGCTTGCTTCTGTGGTTGAATGTTTTCAGAAGACTGGCTGTGATGCCTTAGGTGGAAGGGTATTGCCCATATATCCGTCCAATACGCCTCTGTGGGTCAGGGAATTTCCCCATCAAATGGCCGGGGTCGTTGTCATTTATGACCAGGGAGATTCTTCGTATCCGGTGAATGATAGGACAGAACGTTTTATCGGCTGCAATTGGTCGTTCAAGAGGGATGTTTTTGCCTCTTGCGGAATATTCCGCGAAGACTTGGGGCCGGGCATGCCTTTAATGGGTGAGGATGAGGAGTATTTCCAACGCATGCTCAAGCTGAACAAAAAACTACATTATTGTGCCGAAGCTTTGATCATGCATCCGGTGGACCTGCGGCGGCTGACCTTGAAGAACGTCGCTGTGTGGCACATTGCGCTGGGAAGGTTTGACGCCCAGAAAGAGATCGAGCACCATAAAGAATTTGTCCGCTATTTCGGGATCCCGCGTTATTTACTGGGTGGGATCGTTGTCGACTTTATCCGTATCCCGTGTTCTATCTTGACGAACCTTATGTTCCTGACGGCATGGCGCAGTTTTTTTCGCAAGATCGGGATGATCCAGCAGTATGTGTCAAGGAAGGGGACAAATGCCTAAGGTAACGGTGATCATACCGACATACAACCGCGGACCATTCCTGACAAAGGCCATTGAAAGCGTCCTGGCGCAAACCTTTTCGGACTTTGAGCTGATCGTCATCAATGACGGTTCGACCGATGCGACCAAGGACATCCTGGCCGCATATAAAGACAGGCTGATCAATATTTACCAGGAGAATAAAGGGATCTCCGCCGCGCGTAATCGCGGCATACGCCAAGCCAGCGGCGAATACATCGCGTTCTTGGATTCCGATGATCATTGGGTCCCTGAGAAGCTTGCCCGGCAGGTGGCCATACTTGATGCGCACAAGGACGTTGGGATCGTGTACGGCCGCATGCCCATCATCAACAGCAAGGGTGAGTGCGTGGGCACAAAACCTTCCGGGTTCTCCGGCCGGAATTTCAAGGAGTTGGTGGAATTCTGGGGGGACCTGCCGACCTCAAGTGTCATGACCCGCAAGGAATGTTTTGATCAATTCGGGCTCTTCGATGAGACCATGCCGACCATGGAAGACATCGATATGTGGATCAGGATCAGCCACGAGTACAGGCTCTACGAGATCGAGGACATTACCTTGGCGTATTACCAGCGCCATGAGACCCAGGTCACCAAGGTCCGGACCAAGGTCTATGAGGGGCTTTTGAAAGCAGACCTTAAGATCTTGCGCAATTATTCGGATGTCCCTGTCAAACTCCTGACAAAACGTGTTTCCTTCAATCAATACCTGCTTGCCCGTTCCTATGACAAGGACAATAAGGCGACCCTGGCGTTCTCGAATGCGGTTGCGGCGATCGCACGCAATCCATTATTAGGAACGATGTTCTTCACCAAGGATGACCATGTCCTGATGAAATTGCTTAAATTGGTCAAGCCGTATAGTTTCTTGCCACTTGCCTTCCTTAAGGCTTTCTTTACCATCCTGCGGAAATTGCTTAGATCGGGAGCTGATGAAGATCGCCATTGATGTGTCAAGGGCGCTCGAAGCGCACAAGACAGGCATCCCCATTTATCAGGAAAATCTTTTTGGGCATTTGCTTCGTCAGCCGGGCTCCCATAACTTTGTACCTCTCTATTATGGCCCCAAGATCGACCATGCGGGGACCTTTACCCAACAGCCCATATTGCCGTTATACAATCCATTCATTTATGAGTACTCATCTTTTAAGGGGATGTTCGACGGTAAGCCTTTGCGGTCGCTCAAAGAAGCGAAGATAGACCTGATGCACGGCACCGCCCATTTTATCGTCAAAGGTTTTGAAGAGCAGAGCGTACTGACCATCCATGACCTGATCTTCCTGCACGACAAGGGGGCATATAACCGTTCCCTGGTCGAACAATTGAAACGCTGTGTCAGGAAGGTCAAGAAGATCATCGCTGTGTCCCAGACCACCAAGGACGAAGTGCTCAAAGAATTCCCTTCCATACCTGAGGGTCGCATTGAGGTCATCTATGAGGGGGCGAGGGAGGGATGTTCCCAGATCACGGACAAAGAGGCCCTCAAAAGATTTAGAAAGAATTTCTTTGGCTCAGAGGATTTTAAATATATCCTTTTTCTAGGGAGTTTTACCCGGCGTAAGAACCTTTTGAACATCATCAGGGCCTTTGATGTGCTGGTCAAGACGCATGCGGTCCCCCACAAGCTGGTCCTGGTCGGAAAACCAGCGGACGTTTACAAGGAAATGATGGAATTGATCGCCTCCTGCGGCTTGGGCGATAAGGTGATCATTAACGAGTACATCCAGGATAATTTCCTGCAGGGTTTGCTGAGCGGGGCGGATGCCTTCCTTTTCCCTTCGTATTATGAAGGTTTCGGGCTTCCGGTGATCGAAGCCATGCAATGCGGATGTCCCTGTGTAGTTTCAAATGTATCTTCTTTAAAAGAGCTCTTTGCTGACAGCGCCTTGATGGTGGACCCTGATGACCCGTCAGATATTGCAAAGGCCGTCTATCGCCTGATCAGCGACCCGCAATTGCACGCGCAATACAGGGAGCTTGGTTTCAAGAAAACACAAACATTGAACTGGAAAAATACAGCCGAGCAGACCTTACGGGTCTACGGATCAATGGCCTGATCTTTCCATTCCTGGAGAACACACATGCAGATCAGTATCGAATCCCATGTTTTGAACCATCACCGCCGTTCCGGGCTCATGACCTATACGGAAGGCCTCGTCAACGGCATGTACAAGCATGACCGCGACAATATGTATTCGCTGCTTTACTATTCCCTGACCCGCCGTGCGGCAGGCATGCCTGGTCCTGAAGGTGCCAATTTCCAGAAGACTGTCCTTCGGGTCCCGGACCGTGAATTCCAGGGCAAACAATGGTACATCGACAATGTTGCCTTGCCCGGTTTCTTCAAGAAGAACAAGACCCGTATTTTCCACCGCACCTGCGGCTACACCATGCCCATGGCCAAG
Source organism: Candidatus Omnitrophota bacterium (assembly GCA_043775535.1). Lineage (GTDB taxonomy): Bacteria > Omnitrophota > Gorgyraeia > Zapsychrales > Fredricksoniimonadaceae > JACQQW01. The sequence goes on along the minus strand of JAYVSG010000227.1, from coordinate 1,135 downwards.
GATGTGTTCCGGATCCTGACCGTGCATGACCTGAGAACGCTTACCATCGGGGACAATGTCTGGGCCCAGAACATTGATAATTATAAGCGCACCATCAATAGCCTGGATGCCTGCGTGGTCGTTTCTGAATGCACCAAGATGGACCTGGTCAAATACATGGGTGTTGAGGAAAAGAAGATCAAGGTCATCTACCTCGGGGCTGACCAGCGTTTTAAGCCGTCTACCCCGAAACAGGTCCAGGCGGTCCGGGAAAAATACGGCCTCAATGAACCGTTCCTGCTCTCCATCGGTTCCGTACCTCGCAAGAATATTGAGGGGATCATCCGCGGTTATGCCGAATCAAGGGCCAAGAAAGACTATGCGCTGGTCTTAAGCTGCAATTTTGATGTGGAAAAATACCGTGCGCTGGCGGAAAAGTTGGGGGTGGGCGATCGCACCATCATCCTGTCCTCCTTGACCGATGAGGATGTGGTGGCCCTGTTCGGTGCCTGCCACGCCTTTGTATTCCCGTCGCTCTATGAAGGTTTTGGTCTGCCCATCCTGGAAGCCTTCCAGTGCGGGGCCCCGGTCATCACATCCAACATGTCGTCCTGTCCGGAAGTGGCGGGGGATGCGGCGCTGCTCGTCAATCCGCAGGATGCCGGTGAGATCGGCTCTGCCATCGACCAGATGTGTGAAGATTCGGCCTTACGGGCCTCGCTGATCCATAAAGGTTTTGAACGCGCCAAATTATTCAACTGGGACAATTATGCGCTGGAAATGAAAAAGGTATACGCCCATGCTCAATAACTTGAAGGCTGATATCGCGCGCTACGGCAAATTCAACCTTTACCTGATCTTTGAACAGGGGATCTGGGCCATCATTGTCTACCGTTTCGGCAGGTGGGTGCGCGGCGTGCCTGTTCCTATCGTGAGCCATATCCTGAAGCTCATTGCCTTCCTGCTTTTCAAACAGATCGAGATCAGCACAGGCATTTCTGTTCCTGCCAGTGCCCGGATCGGCAAAGGGTTCTATATCGGCCATTTCAGCGGCATCTTCCTGCACAGCGATGTGGTCATGGGTGAGAACTGCTCCATCGGTCCCGGCGTCCTGATCGGAACAAGGGGGGTCGGGAACAAAGGTGTTGCTGTCATC
>JAYVSG010000226.1:0-1872 GCA_043775535.1 Candidatus Omnitrophota bacterium | reverse complement strand
ACATGCGGTTGGTGTCGACAAAGGCAAGGCCATCCTCATCCAGGACCCGCAGGATATCGCTATAAAGCTCTTTCTTGGCTGCAATATATGCAAAAACATCCGCACACATGACAACGGCATCAAAACGCCCGTCCTCGAATGGAAGGCCTTTATCAATATCGTGCAGTTGATGCCCCCGGTAAAGCCTAGCCAGTTCATGGAGCGCCTCTCCCCTGTCCAAGCCTTCCTTCGAAACCGACATTTTCTGGTGAGCCTCCTTGGGATCAGCAACAAGATGCGGCTCAAGGCTGATGGTCCGGATATCTGCCGTTGGTAATTTCAATCCAAGCTGTAAGGCTTCAAAGCCGCGGCCTACTCCCAGCATCAAGATCCTCAAAGGTTTCCCGTCGGACGACATTGCCTTCTCCTCCAGGATCTCTAATAATCTATTGCCATAAATGAAGGACAGGAAATCCAAGGCCCCTGTCAAATATTGCCTGGTGCCGTATAGATTCCTTGGTTCAGCGGCCTGGTCCGGAGCTTCCAAGTCGGAATGGACAGCTTCCTCTCTGTTCAAGGTGCGGGACATGTTCTCAGTTATCTTGGCCGCGAGCATAAAATCACCCGACCACACGGCCTGGCGTAAGCTCACCTTGATCTCCAGCGGCCGTTGGATATATTGCCAAATATAATTCAAGAACAACATCGCACCCAATACCGCGACCGCCGCCAAGGCGATTAGGTTGCGGAAGATGTCCGTATCGCGGCTTGTAAAGAAACCCATTGGCACAGCAGCAATGGCCGGGGTCGCAGTGCTGAGAAAACTGAGCAATATCAGGATCGAAGAATACCTGTCCCACCCTGACCAATGCGGGAACTTACGGCTGTTTCGCTCACGTTCCCTTAATTCTGCAAAGCTAAAATTCAAACGCGTGGTCTTAGATGGAGCCTGGTCCTTAACCTTTGCCGCATCCTTCTTTGTCGAGCTGGCAGGCTTCTTTGGAACATTAGGAAAAGCAGGAACGCCACGGGCGGTCAAGGCCCAAAGAAGATCATGCTTTAAATGGACCCCGAAACCTTTCCAGAAACCGATCCCATCCCTGTAATATTTAGCCGGCCTAGTATTTTGGGCAAAGGCTTCAATGGCGTGGATATCATCATAGAAAAGATGCCCGTGCCATTGATGGACAAAGACATCCTCGGAAACATGCCGCACCGGCCATATCCCATGACGTGCCATGGTCTGCCACCCAACGGAAATTCCGATCCAGGCGAACGGAATAACGAAAGCCAAGATGGCAACGGGGATACAAACAAAAGGATCCGCTGAACCTCCACCTAGGAATGCGGCATAGATCAGGTCAAGGCCAAGCACAAGTGGAACCACATCCCACTGCAGGCGTTCATAAATATTCAAATGACTGCCGGGCATGGCGGGAATATTACGATCTGCCGATGTCTTGGCCGTACGCGGACCACCCAAGGTCAGCGGCGCGCCGAAATGGAAAAAGTTATGCACTGCGTGTACAAGGACATTGAAGACCAGTGCGGCTGCAAAGGCAGGCCAGATCAAACCCCCAAAGAACAGGATATCTGCCAGGCCTGCAGTAACAAAGCCCGTGATCGTGGCCAGGCGTATGTAGGTGATGCCCCTCTTCCGCTGGACGGTCTGCCATGGTTCCTGGGGATCATCATCCGACGTTCCGTGGGCATCCAGATAACCAGGATGGAAGGTCCATCCGATCTCCCATAAGGGCGCAAAGAAGACTTCCACATGCCAGCCGTTCATATGGGGCATTATGAAGCGGGCAGCTTTGTATGTTCCCTGCATGTTCAGAGGGGCGCCAGCTGGAAGCAGATCCCTGATCATACGCGTTGCATGATGGTCCGGGT
>JAYVSG010000225.1:0-7628 GCA_043775535.1 Candidatus Omnitrophota bacterium | reverse complement strand
AGAATTGGAAGCCTTGTTCCGTGGGGCAGGCTGGAACGTGGTCAAGGTGGTCTGGGGCAGCGGTTGGGATGAACTCTTAGCCAATGACACCGAAGGCTTGTTGGCACGCCGCATGGGCGAAGTGGTGGATGGTGAATTCCAGAAGTATTCCGTCTCCTCCGGCGCCTATATCCGCGAGAAATTCTTTGGCGTTGACCAGCGCTTGCTCGACATGGTGGCCCATTTGTCCGATGACCAGATCCGCAATTTGAACCGGGGCGGCCATGATCCTGAAAAGGTCTATGCGGCATATAAGAACGCCTCTGATTACAAGGGCGCTCCCACAGTCGTCTTGGCCCATACGGTCAAAGGTTACGGCTTGGGCGAAAGCGGCGAAGGCAAGAACATCAGCCATCAGCAAAAGAAATTGAACGAAGCGGAATTGAAAGAATTCCGTACCCGTTTCAATATCCCGATCTCTGATGCAGAAGTCACAAAGACCCCGTTCTTCCGCCCGGCGGATAATTCACCGGAAATGCAATATTTGAAGGAACGCCGCGCAGCTTTGGGCGGTTCCATGCCTTCACGCCGCACCGAGGTGACCCCGCTGAAAACACCGTCGGAAGAACTGTTCGAGGAATTCTATAAAGGTACGGAAGGCCGCCCGGTCTCGACCACCATGGCCTATGTGCGCATCTTGTCCAAATTGCTGCGTGATGAAGGCATCGGCAAGCTGATCGTCCCCATCATCCCGGACGAAGCCCGCACCTTTGGTATGGAAGGCCTCTTCCGCCAGATCGGCATCTATTCCCATATCGGCCAATTGTATGAGCCGGTGGATTCCGACAGCCTCATGTATTACAAAGAAGCCAAGGACGGACAGATCCTGGAAGAAGGCATCAATGAAGCCGGCTCCATCTCTTCCTTCATTGCCGCAGGGACCGCGTATGCATCACATGATATCAATACCATCCCCTTCTATACCTATTACTCCATGTTCGGGCCCCAACGCGTCGGCGACCTTGTCTGGGCCGCGGGCGACCTGCGCTGCAAAGGGTTCCTGGTCGGCGCCACATCCGGCCGCACCACCTTGAACGGCGAAGGCCTGCAGCACCAGGACGGCCATACGCATCTCCTAACATCAACGGTACCGAACCTTATCTCCTACGACCCGGCATTCGCCTATGAGATCGCGGTCATCATCCGCGACGGCATTTACCGCATGTACGAGAAACAGGAAAGCATCTTCTACTACCTGTCCGTCGGTAATGAGAACTACAACATGCCTGCCATGCCGGAAGGCGTGAAGGACGGCATCTTAAAAGGCCTCTACCGCTTCAGCCGGAGCGCCAAGCAATCCGAACTCAAGGCCCATCTGCTTGGAAGCGGCGCCATCATGAACCAGGTCCTGGAAGCCCAGAAGATCTTGGAAGAAAAATACAATGTCGCGACCGATGTGTGGTCGGTGACCAGCTACAATGAACTGCGCCGCGAGGCTCTGCATGCAGAACGCACCAATCTCCTCAACGGCGAGAAGCTCAAGGTCCCGTATGTGACCGAATTGTTGGGCCAAGAAAAGGGCGTGTTCATTGCCGCTTCAGATTATATGAAGGTCTTGCCGGATTCCCTACGCAAATGGATGCCCAAGGCATTCACCGTCCTTGGTACGGACGGCTTTGGCCGCTCCGAGACCCGCGAAGCATTGCGTGATTTCTTTGAAGTCGATGCCAAGCACATTGTCTGGGCCACGCTCGTGACGCTGTGCCAAGAGAGCAAGATCACCGCTGATGCCCTGGCCAAGGCCCAAAAAGAATTGAACATCAATCCTGACAAATTAAACCCGATGATCAGCTAACTGTCATTCCCGTGCAAACGGGAATCTAAAAAGGTTTTATGAGCGAACTGACACTGCCCGAATTGGGCGAGAATATCACCCAAGGTACGGTCACCAAGGTATTGGTCAAGGCCGGCGATACCATCAAGAAGGGCCAGAACATCCTTGAATTGGAAACCGACAAGGCCGTCCTGGAAGTCCCTGCCAGCACCGACGGCACGATCAGCGAAGTGCTGGTCAAGGCCGGCGCTGTTGTGAAGGTGGGTCAACCGGTGTTCAAAATTGGCGGCGCAGCTTCTGCTTCCGCACCTGCTGCACCTGCGACCGCTCCTGTGGCCTCCAAAGCGGAAGCACCGGCCGCTGCTGCCGCAAGCCCTGCCGCTGTTACACCTGCAGGCAATGGCGCTGTTGTGGACATGACCCTTCCCGCCTTAGGCGAAAATATTGAAAAAGGTACCATCACCAAGGTTCTGGTCAAAGCCGGCGATGCCCTTAAGAAGGGTACGAATATTTTAGAGATCGAGACCGATAAAGCCGTCCTGGAAGTCCCTTCACCCAGCGAAGGCGTTGTCAAAGAAGTCCTGGTCAAGGCCGGCACCGTGGTCAAGGTCGGACAAGCCATCTTTAAGGTCCAACAAGGCGCCGCGACCGCTTCCGCTGCACCTGCGCAAGCAACGGCAGCGAAATCCGCACCGGCCGCAGCTGCACAGTCCAGCAACCCCGCAGCAGCGTCGGCACCTGCCGCTTCAAGCACTCCTTTCCATGTTCCTGTCCGTGCCAACATCCCTGCCGCACCGTCGGCCCGTTTGTTCGCGCGTGAATTAGGCATTGATATCGGCCAGGTTCCCGGCTCAGGTCCCGGCGGACGCATTTCGATCGCGGACATCAAAGCTTTTGCAAAATCCATCATCACCAGCGGCGGCGGTGCCAAGCCTGCTGCCCAGCTTCCCAATTTCGGCAAATGGGGCAATGTGCGCCGCGAGGCCATGAACAATGTCCGCAAGAAAACCGCGGAACACCTGTCTTCAGCCTGGAACACCATCCCCCATGTCACGCAATTCGAAAAGGCGGACATCACCGATCTTGAGGCTCTGCGCAAACAACTTTCCACCAAGAGCAAATTGTCCATCACGCCCTTCATCATCAAGGCCATGGCCATGGGACTCAAGAAATTCCCGCAATTCAATGCCAGCGTGGACATCGCTTCCAGTGAGATCGTGTTCAAAGATTACGTGAACGTGGGCGTTGCCGTCGACACCGATCGCGGCCTCTTGGTCCCTGTCCTCAAGAATGTGGACAAGATGAGCATCCAGCAGATTTCCGACGAACTTGTGGCCGTTGCTGAACGCGCGCGCAACAAGAAGACCACCCTAGAAGAAATGTCCGGAGGGTCCATCACCCTTTCGAACCTAGGCGGCATCGGCGGCACCTTCTTTACCCCCATCGTCAATTGGCCGGAAGTGGCCATCCTGGGCGTGTCCCGCGGTGTCATGGAACCTGTGTACATCAACAACCAGTTCGTCCCCCGGCTCATGCTTCCCTTGTCCCTGTCCTATGACCATCGCCTAATCGACGGCGCGGACGGAGCAAGGTTCATCCGCTTCCTGGTTGAGACCCTTCAGCAGCCTGCACAAATAAGTTAAGGAATATATATGCCTCAATCTGTCCAATTAGTCGTCATCGGCGCCGGTCCCGGCGGTTATCCTGCAGCCTTCCTGGCCGCGGACCTCGGCATGGATGTTGCCATTATCGAGAAAGAGAACAACCCCGGCGGTGCTTGCGTGTACCGGGGATGCATCCCTTCCAAAGCCTATTTGCATGCAGCCAAGATCATCAATGAAGCTAATCACGCCAAGGCCTTCGGCATCGAATACAGCGCGCCCAAGATCGACGTGGATAAATTGCGCGCCTGGAAAGACGGCATCGTGACCAAGTTGACCGGCGGTACGGGCCAATTGGCTAAATTGCGCAAGATCAAATATATCCAGGGCACGGCCAGCTTCACCGGATCCAACACCGTTTCTATCAAGAAGGCCGACGGCTCCACTGAAGAATTGACCTTTGAGAAAGCTATTCTGGCTACAGGCTCACGCCCGGCCGTCATCCCCACCCTGCCCAAATCGCAGCATATCTGGGATTCGACCACAGCGCTCGAGATGCCCGTCCTCCCTGCAACCTTGCTGGTCGTAGGCGGGGGTTATATCGGCATGGAATTGGGCACGGTCTACCATGAATTGGGCAGCAAGGTTTCCGTCGTCGAAATGACCCCGGGCCTGCTTGCCGGCGCAGACCGCGATCTGGCCGACGTCCTGGCCAAACGCGTGAACAAATTGTTCCATAAGATCATGCTGGAGACCAAGGTACTCAAGATGGAAGAAAGCGCCAACGGCATCACCGTGACCTTCGCAGGTACGGACGGCAACGAATTTAAGGAAGAATACAATAAGGTCCTGGTCTCTGTCGGCCGTAAACCAAATTCTGAGAACCTGGGATTGGAAAAGACCAAGGTCAAGGTCAATGCACGCGGATTTGTCGAGGTCAATGACCAGCGCCGCACTGCGGATGAAAATATTTATGCCATCGGAGACATTGCCGGCGACCCCATGTTGGCCCACAAGGCCACCCATGAAGGTCGCGTGGCCGTGGAAGCCATCATGGGCAAGAAGGTCGCCTGGGAGCCCCAGGCCATACCTGCCGTTGTCTTTACCGACCCTGAGATCGCCTGGGCCGGCTTGACCGAGGGCGATGCCCAGAAACAAGGCAAGGAAGTTAAAGTGATCAAATTCTCATGGGCTGCTTCCGGACGCGCGCTGACGCTCGACCGTCAGGACGGCCTGACCAAACTCATCATCGATCCTGCCACAGAACGCATCTTAGGTGTGGGTATTGTTGGGGTTGGTGCCGGGGAAATGATCGCGGAAGGTGTCCTGGCCATTGAGATGGGCACGATCGCAAAAGACCTCAAACTTTCCATCCATGCCCACCCGACGCTGTCGGAAACCGTCATGGAAGCTGCGGAAAGTTTCTACGGTCACAGCACCCATATCTTCCGTCCTAAGAAATAGGGCTCCGTCCCCTATTTACCAAAGGCCTTTGGCTACCAGTTGGTCGTGGAGTCCCCACCAGAGGGTATTGGCTTCCTTGCAGGTCATTCCTAATCTTCTCACCAGGAAATAACGGATGTGGTAATTGCGGCGGTGGTAGGCCATCATGAACTGCTGCCAGTCTTCCTGTGTCTTGAGCGCCTCTGCCTGGTCCTTGATCCAGAAATCGAACATCCCCGTACTTGCCTTAGGGTAGACCACAAAATACTGGTAGGCCAGCACCCCTGAACATAGGATGCCCGCAAGTGCGGCAGCCAGCCACATGCCTCTGATGCGTTCGGCCACAGCCTGCCACATATGTCCGGTCAAAAGCATCATAAAGGGCCAGGCTCCGCAGATCCGTAAACTGTGCGGCAACTCCTCATAGGTCAATGCTGCAGGCATGATCCCGATAAAGAAATTGACCCAAATGAATATGTACCAATTCCTTTCACTCCGGACAGGATTTTCCTTCCATGCCGGACGCACAAATATCAGGACCAGGAATACGACAAAGAACAGGATGGCCGCCATATCGAACCAGCTGAATATCCCCAGATGCCGCGTGGAATGCACATAGGAAGGATCGCCCGTCAGGAACAGGAAATCCGGCGTCAGGTGCAGGGAATAATTATGAAGGAACACTCCGATGATATCGGGCAAAGACTCGGTCTTGTGGATGGAATGCAGATAATCAGGACTGAAGATGCTGATGGCCTTGAAGCGCCGGGACAATTGGCCGTTGAGGTAGAGCGGCACCATCGGCGCCAATGTTGCGGCGAAAGAAACCACAAAGGCGCTGCACGAGGAAAGACGCAAAGGCCGCTTGCTATATTCGTAAAGCCCTAGGGTGAACAGCATCAGCGGCACCTGCATGCGTGCCGGCGGATAAGAATACATGGCGCAGGCGAATAGGAACGCTGAAATCGCCCAATCGAACCAGCGATTGGAACGCAGGAAGAAATAAAGCCCCCAGATGACAAAGACGGGGGCAAAATAAGACTCCATCAACACCCGCCCGACCACCCACATCCACGGTGAACAACTGGCTGCCAGAACGGTCAGCAGGGCCGCAGGGACACCCCATAAACGCCGTGCCAGGAAAAAGAATCCCACCAGCCCCACGATCAGGACAAAGACGCCATAGGCCCTATAACTTGGCACATCGGTGCCGAAGATCTTGCCCCAGATGATGCCTGGATAGATATAGGTGGGCGGCTTGTCCTGCCCATATTGGAGGAAGCCGAACAGCGGATACGGACTGGCCTCGGCATCACAGCCCTGGGTGGTATAACAATGCATGGTGACGGCACCGCTGGCCTCATCCACGTGATACCCGTAGGGAATAGTGTCCAGCTTATAAAAACGCAGGAACGCCATGACCAGCACGACCAACGCCACCAGAACCAAAGCGACCTTCTTCATCATCACGTATTCCTGTTGCTAGACCCGTATTTTTTTGTTATACATATCACAGCATGCCTGAAGACAAATTCGACATATCGGTCATCATTCCCGCCAAGGATGAAGAGAAACGCCTGCCGGGATTCCTGCAAAGCCTGGTCACCCATTGCCGAAAAAGCGACCTGCGCTATGAGATCATCGTCGTGGATGACGGCAGCACCGACCGTACTGCTGAGATGGCCATGACCTTCCAGAGCGATTTCCCCGATCTGAATCTGATCAAACTTGGCCGCAACCATGGCAAAGGCCATGCCGTCAAACAGGGCCTGCTTGCAGCGCACGGGGATGTCGTACTCTTCATGGACGCCGATGGCTCAACCCCGGCGACCGAGATCGAATCGAATCTACAGCCCCTGCGTGAAGGCTATGATATTGTCATCGGTTCCCGCCTGCTCAACCGTGAAGGAAGTTCGGTCAAAGCCCTGGCCCACCGCAGGTTCATCGGGGCCGTATTCAATGGCCTGGTCCATACCTTCCTCATCAAAGGCATCAAGGACACGCAGTGCGGTTTTAAAATGTTCCGTAAGGACGTGATCCGCCCCCTCTGGGAAAAAGTACATCTCGACGGCTTCGGCTTCGACCTTGAAGTGCTCTTCCTCGCCCGCAAAATGAATTACAAAGTCAAGGAGGTCCCGGTCAACTGGACCCATGCCGACGGCAGCAAGATCGACCTGGTCCGGGATTCAGCGCGCATGTTCGTCAATATCTTCCAGATCAGGAGCCGGCACTACTCTTCTTTTCAGCCCTGATATATAAAATGTCGTACGGGTTCAAATAGAAATGCCCGGGCAGCACGGACTTGAACGACCCTACCACCGCAGACAATCCCCCGAAATAATATTTAAGCCTGTCCAAGAACAGGTCCACAGAGATATATTTCCCGACATACACACATTCCTTCAACTCGAACCCGTTCTTCTCCAAATAGCGGCGCAAGGTTTCCTTGCTGAAGAAGTAAATATGCTCCGTCGATTTATACCCCATCCAGCGCCTGCCCATGATCCGGGACGGCAGGCTTCCCACATCGGGCGTGGTCAACACATAACTGCCGCCGGGCTTGAGCACGCGATTGACCTCGGCCAGGAATGAATCCGGGTCCTGCAAATGCTCGATCAGGTCCCAGGAACTGACCAGATCGAAAGATGCCGACGGGAATTTGTTCTCGTGCAGGGTGGTGTTCTTGATGTTGAGATTGAAGGACCGTGTTCCCACCTGCACCGCTTCTTCATTGAGCTCACCCCCCGTCACATCCCAGCCGTAAAGCCTGG